>JAOUPD010000085.1 GCA_029880065.1 Hadesarchaea archaeon | reverse complement strand
GCCGAGTTACAGAGGAGATATAATTTTTGTCGACGACAGCCAACAGTTTAGTAGTCTCGCTGAAATGGTTTCCGAGTTCGCAAACTACTGGGCTCCCGAGTTTTATCCCAACCCAGTATGGTTCCAGTACGGGTATGAGGCTGACAGGGGTTGGTGGCAAAACCTAACTAATCCGCCGAAGGATATCGGAGATGCGATAGACGCTGCAGTTCCGCAGGAGTGCGGACTTTTCTGGGTAGACTTTACCCTGAGAGATGTGTTTCCTCCAGGAGGAGACACGACGCCTCCGGCAGCTCCGACGGGTCTCACGGCCACTGCCGTAAGTTCCTCGCAGATTAACTTGGACTGGAACAACAACACCGAGGGCGACCTGAGCCATTACCATGTCTACCGGAGCACGACCAGCGGGTTCACTCCTGGTCCCGGAAACTTCGTGGCTGAGACAACTGTGAGCAATTACTCGAACACGGGTCTTAGTGCTTCCACCACCTACTACTACAAGGTGACCGCAGTCGACACGAGCAACAACGAGTCGAGCCCCTCAGCGCAGGCGAGCGCGACCACCCAGGAAGGACCACCACCACCGCCACCAGGAGGCTGGGATTTCGAGTGCCACTCTTACACCCACCCATACCTTACTAGCTTGACCGCTGATCAAATTCGCTCGCAAATGCAGCAGGTGAACGCTTCCTTCCAAGCAAATCTTGGATACACACCACAACACCATTCATACCCATACGGAGAGTTTAACTCCACAGTTAAATCGGTAGTTGCAGAGTACAGACTTAGTGGCAGAGCAGCTTGGGCTTACACTGGCTCCATAAACACCTATCCCATGGCAGACTGGTACCAAATGAATGCTGTAGAGATACAAGCGTCAACGGCTGTTAGTACTATCACAGGATACATAGATTATGCAATATCGAATAACGCGCTGCTAAATATATTCACCCACAGAGTTATGGACCCCGCTCCCCAGTATGGCTGTACACCAGCAACGCTTAGAGCAGTATGTAGCTACCTCCTCAATAAACAGAACGCTGGTCAACTACAGGTTCTGCCGATAAGGGACGCATACACCTCTTGGAACGGCACAAAGGCGGTCGTAGTGCTCGGTTTCGACGACGGTTGGAAAACTGACTACACCACCACATGGGGAATAGTAAGCGGAGAATATGGCTTCGTAGGCACAAGCTACATCTACCCGGACGCCCAAGATGGGCAGTGGGCCGATTTCCTGAGCTGGGCAGAGGTACAAGCGATGGCTGCAGGCTAAAATGAAAAGGGGATAAACGCCCGAAATCCTCTTTTCTTTTTTCTCTTTTTGTTTTTTAATTCAAGCGAATAACATTGTTGTGGACGCAGAAAGGATGCATTTAATTTTTTGGCTTAGAACCCACGGTTTTGGCGCACGCCTCAAGTTCCCGCATCCCAAGCTCTGCGAGTTCCTTGGCCCTTTCAGAATTTTTAGCCTCCGAAAAGCACCTGAAAATTGGTTCAGTCCCAGAGGGTCTAAGTAGCAACCATCCGTCATCAAAATCCACACGTAAACCATCTACCCTGTTTAGTTTGTACCGGGCGAACCGCTCTGAAAGCAAATTTAACACTTGCCCTTTGATCTCATTCGGACATTTTATCTTCTGCTTGATTAGGAAATATTGCGGTAGAGTGCGATCAAACTCCGAAACTTTTTTTCCTGATTGGACGAGAGCCTCGATGAACTTCAGGGCAGTCATCACCCCTTCCCTACATAAAGCCCAGTCCGGAAAGATAACACTCCCAGTCTCCTCCCCACCTAGCTCACATCCTTGCTCCCGAATCTCCTGCGCTATCTCGGGCTCACCCACGGGGGTTTTTACAACACTCCCGCCCAACTCTCTCGCAACATCGTCCAACACCGAACTGACGGAGATATCTGTCACTATCTGCGGATTTTTCTTTCCCCGAAGGTGGTGAAAGGCCACCAGCGCGAACACCCTGTCCCCGGCGAGCACTTCTCCTTTTTCATTTACAATAGCGGTTCGGTCGGCATCTCCATCGTGAGCTATGCCTAGGTTCGCACCGCAGGCCACCACTGCTTTTGAGAGTTCCTTGATGTTTTCTGGAGTTGGTTCTGGGTTCCTCCCTGGAAAAGTTCCGTCTATCTGGCAATTCATCGAGATCACCTTGCAACCAAGCTCTCTGAGGAGTCTTGGGGTGACCAGGCTCCCCGTGGCATTGGCGCAGTCCACCACCACTTTTAATTTCCGCTTAAACTTGGGGATGCGGTTTAGAATTCCCTTAATGTAGGGGGTGAGAGCGTCGGCTTGTCTGATTTTCCCTATTTTATCCCAGGGGGCCCGCTTCCAAGATTTCTCCGAGATTATTCGCTCGATTTCCCTTTCCCCTTCGCGAGGGAATGCGCCTCCATCCGACCCCCAGAGCTTGATGCCATTATATTGAGGCGGGTTGTGAGATGCCGTTATCATCACTCCGGCATCACAGGAGAAGTAGCGGATTGCAAATGATAAAACCGGAGTTGGTGAAGTTCCGATGGCGACCACATCACACCCCCCCGAGATGAGTCCGGCAGTTATCGCCTGCTCGAACATCACGCTTGATGTCCTTGTGTCATAACCGACTGCCACCTTTCCACTTCCTTTCATATAGGTGGCGAGAGCGAGCCCCATCTCAAACCCGAACTCGGGCGTGAGCTCTTGATTGACCACGCCACGGACTCCAAATGTTCCAAATAGTTTAGGCATGTGAATCGCCCATAGTTATCTTTCCCCGCTATTAAAAAATTGTGAGATTGGCTTGGGCTTAATGAACAAGGAGCATGAGGTTAGGGGTGTTTAATTAAAAATTAAATCCAATTCAAGTCGACAAAGAGTTTTGAGGTCGAATGTACCGGATAGGACAAGAGCTTTAATAAAATCGATTTTCGCTCTATTTCTATAATTTATTTACTAAAAAAATCCTTAAACCAAAGCCTTTAAAAATTGTAGGTATATCTTAATGACTTAGGGGTAGAAATGAATCAACAGCCAGTCAGGTTTTACCTGGATTCGAGTTATCGATTCGTCGTGGAGAATTACAATTGGGCCAAAGCGTTCTCCGATTTTTTTCCCGGAATCGGAGGCAAATGGGGGATCCCAATGTGGATTTACTATGTCAGCAGGGGGCAGGGCATCTGCAGTATGGGTGTGAGGGATAAAGATCACGCGATTCTCGAATTCTACTCCTTTAATAAGGCCCTTCAGCTCGTCGGTCAGCAGGGGTTCCGAACTTTCCTAAAAATTAACGGTCGCACGGTCTACGAGCCCTTTCAAAAAAACAAGGAGAAAGAAATCAAACAGAAAATGATTGTCTCCGCCGAAGAACTGGAAATCAACGATATCAACCCAGAACTGGGGATAGAAACAAATGTGCTCTATTTCCCCTTGGTCAACGAGCCAATCCCAGCCCTGGTGAGGGAACTGAGGATAAAGAATCTTAGTGCTCATCCCATCAAACTGGAGTTAATTGACGGCCTCCCACGAATCCTGCCTTATGGTCTGAACCAGAACCACCTCAAATTTATTCCTCAGCACATTGAAGCCATGATGGGTGTGGAGCAACTTGATGGTGTTCTCCTTTTCCGTCTGAAGCAGACACCGGAGGATATTTCGCAGGTTGGAAAGTTTCAGGGGGGTAATTTTTATTTAACAATTCTCAGAGAGGAGAACAAAATATTGAAGGATCATCTTATAGCTGATCCATCCGTCATCTTCGGTGAGCCACAAACCTACGATCATCCTTGGGTTTTTGAGGAGAAATCCGTTCAAGACCTACTGAAAGTAAAACAGGTTCACGAAAACAGAACCCCATGCGCCTTTACAGCTCTTTCTTTGAACTTGCCAGCCGGTGGGGAGATAATCTTATACTCGTTGATTGGGAGCACCCCCAATGAAGAAAAATTGCGCAACCTTTTGAAAGTTCTCAGAAAAAAGAATTCCCTCCGCCGCAAACGCGAGGAACACCTGAAGATCATCGGGAAAATTAAAAGCCACGCCTTCACCGTCTCAAGCTCCCCTGAGTTCGACCAGTACTGCCAGCAGACATTCTTCGACAACGTGCTCAGGGGCGGCATGCCTCTCGTGCTCCGTACGTCAATGGGAAAAAGTGTTTTTCACCTCTACTCTAGAATTCACGGAGACTTGGAGAGAGATTACCACTACCTCATTCTGGAGCCCACATATCTCTCCCAAGGAAACGAGTATTACCGCGATGTCAACCAGAACCGTCGAACCGGTGTCTGGTTCTTTCCCGAAGTGGAAGACTTTAACATGGTCACCTTCTTCAACTTGGTCCAGACCGACGGTTACAATCCACAGGTGGTCACTGGGTTGACTTATACCGCCGAGGATATCAGGGGGGTTAAAAAATGGCTGGGTAGTATTGTCAAGGACAAAAAGCGATTCGGCGAGCTTTTAGAGATGGTTAGCCGGCCCTTCACTCCCGGAGAGTTCATCATGAAACTGGAGGGGGATAAGGCCAG
>JAOUPD010000018.1 GCA_029880065.1 Hadesarchaea archaeon | reverse complement strand
AAATAGGAATTTATTTAAGAGGCGAAAGAGTTCATAGAGAAGATGAAGAGAAAGCTGGGTTTGAAGTAAGGAGGTGAAATATTTGAGAAAATTTGCGGGAAAGTTGAAGAAGTGGGAACCTATTCACAGGAGGTCAACACAAAACGAAGTTTCCATCGATAAAATAGGTATCGACATATTCGCTTGGGCCGCCAGACATTTCAAAGGATACAAGGGAGCGGAACTGTACATAGACGACAAAACGAGCTTACTTGGGATAAAACCAGTCGCGAAAGGACAGCGGAGTTTGATTTCAAAAGCAGAGGGGAACGGATTTTTTGTTTCATGCACTTCACTCATGGGACAAGCCGGTGTGAATGGAAGGAAAAGGGTTCCAGCCGAGTGGAACGAGAAGGAGAAAATGTTGCTCGTTTACCTGAAAGGTCGTCGCGGAGAGAAAAGCAATTAAGTAATCTCAGTAACTTGAAAAGATTATGGATGCGACCTCTTTGCCCAAAAAAACTTCTATCGCTAACTCTGAGATAAGTTCATCAATTACCGGTATTTACCCCGCAGAAAAGAGAGTCCGGGCTCATCAAGCACGATGGGAACCCAAATCGGTGCCTGCCCAAGTCGATGAAGAGTTGGGGAGAAGGTGGCAGGAGGATCGAGAAGATCGAAAGGCTTCTGAAGACGGGTGCCTAGCAAAACCATCGAAAATTGATTGGAGATAGATACCCACCCCGAATCTGAGTATGTGGATTATGGGGAGCATACTTGACAGAAGATGGTGGGCGTACAAGCCGATGGTGTGCGCCTCTTAAATTATTTTCTGCATGAGTCGCATTTAAACAGACTTATCTCCTATTTGCCAATTTATTTAATCCCCACATAATTGCTTTTCCCGTCTTCTTATCAAAAAAGTAGGCTTTATCCCAGTTAAAGGCCATCCACGCTTTTTCACCTATTTCTTGTCTAAAATTCAATCCAGTTCTTACTTTTAAGTAAGTATTTCCCATCTCTACAGTAACCAAATTTTCATTTCCGAGAGGTTCTACATAAACTTTCGTTTCGTAGCAATTTGGTTTTCTTTCCCCATGGATCGAGATATCCTCAGGTCTAATGCCGAAAACCACATGCGAATTTTTTTCTCTTTTTCGCCTCGCGCTTTTCCCCTAGAATATCTGTAAGTTTTGGCTCAAAAAAGCGAATTTCGCGATTACAAGGATTGTGGGGGTCTGCTAAATGAAATACAAAATACATTTAAATTTTTTTCATAATATACCTGGCTGTTTTTTTAGCCCCCATCCCAGATAGTGATTCTGCATCTATCAATTGGAACTATTTAGCACTTTAGACAACCCAAAAATCTTCTTATTCATAGATTCTAATGTTGGCGCAACTTATTTATGCGAGGGTTAGGAAAAAAATGAGGGCCGAAACAACATGCCGATCGAAGTTTCCATCAAAAAGGGCTATGATGAAATCAGCAAGAGGGCGGCGAAAATCATTGCAGATGCCATAAGGAACAAGCCAAACTTAGTTCTTGGCCTAGCCACCGGAAGTACTCCTATTGGCTGCTACCGCGAGCTCGTTCGCATGCACAAAGAGGAAGGACTTGACTTCTCAAGGGTTGTGACTTTCAACCTAGACGAGTATATTGGGTTATCACCAACCCATCCCCAAAGCTATCGATATTTCATGGATCAAAAACTCTTCAACTATGTAAACATCAAAAGAGAAAATACGCATGTACCGAATGGTCTATCAGACGACTTTCAGAAAACTTGCGAGGAGTTTGAAGAAGCCATTAAGAAGTCTGAGGGAATCGACCTCCAACTCCTAGGTATAGGAACCACCGGGCACATAGCATTCAATGAGCCGGGTTCACCATTCGACTCTAGAACTAGGGTCGTGAACGTCTCGGAGCAAACGATAAAAGATAATGTGCGATTTTTCAAATCCATTGATGAAGTACCCCGCCAAGTCATCTCCATGGGGACTGGCACCATCATGGAGGCGAGGGAAATCATTCTCCTAGCAAGCGGTGCGGGAAAGGCTGATGCGGTTGCCAAGTCAGTTAATGGGCCAGTAACAGAAGAGGTACCTGCATCGATTCTTCAGACCCATCCTAACTGTACATTTATTATTGACGAAGCAGCGGCTTCTAAACTTGAAAGTATTTAAAAAAATATAAAAAGTATGTGCAAGGCATGGCAGTAATCAAACCTGTTCTATTTTTAGCACGCAGACCCCTTGGGGTTCTAACTCTCGCTCAATTTTGAGTCCATCTTCGTAGCTCCAATTCTCCTCTGACTGCCTGAAAAGATCCAAAACCCTGTACTTCCTCTTTGGAACTCGAAGGCGAAAAACTATATTGGCTTTTCCGCTGCCGTGGTTAAAACCAAATAAAAGCTTGTACCCTGCGCCTTCCAGTATCCGCCCCTCCGCCTTGCCCCCGTATATTTCCACCAGAGGTTCGACACCCGCCCATTTGCGGAAAGCTTTCAGAAACTTTCCGTTCTCCTCGCTTCGATCCAGCTCATAGGCCTCACTAACCAACGAGCCTATCAATACCGCTTTGCCTTTACCATAACTGTTAATTATCATCGCCGGTGAACCGTCCTCAAAGTGCGCCATGATTTTTGCACTATCCTTCGATGGCTCCAAAGCCTCTTCGTAAACCAATCCCGAAACCTCCATCTTCCCCGATAAAGAAGGCATGACCTCCCCCACCGATTTCACAATCAACTTCGGCTTCTCCCTCCTGCGCATCCATTTCTCCCTGCAACCGAAAACCTCGTGCAGACCAAGACCCGGCATCACCTCGGAACATTGTCCTCTTTCATCGCTCCACCCGGGCCTGACCTCAGCAACCAGCTTGCCCCCCTGACGAACAAACTCCTTCACACCTTCAGCGATTTCAGATGTCATCATGATGGAGAAAGGCATGAAGATGAGTTTGTAATTTTTAACGTTCCCTCTGACAAAATCATTGATGTGGATGAAATCTACTGGGATGTTCTCCTCCAATAGGGCACGATAGGTACCCGTTAACGCTGAAGATACAATATTTACAATCTCACTGGCTCGTTCTCTAGAGCAAGCCAGCATGATGTAGGAATAGATGTCGTATACTATACCGACTTCCGCCTGTGGGGTCTTGGTGTTTAAAAATAAATCCATATTTTGATCGACTATTTCCCCGACTTTTCCAGCTGCCCGAGCCCTCTCTGTTATGCTCCCGTCCAAGTTTATCAACCCAAATCCGGATCCTTCATACCCGCAGCTCATCGGGTACCAGGCATAGAAGTTCAAACCTTTTGTCCCTCTAGCTATTGCGCTCCAAGCCCACATTTGTATGTCTTGAGGGGTAACTGGCTCTCCAAAGCGAATTCCCTCCACACCGTCTCCGCCCTGAAGTTCTCCAATCCAATAATCCTTCCCCTGAGAAGAAGACCTAGTCGCATCTAGAGCCACCCCACGCCATGCGGAATCAAGCGGCATACCTTTGCCGGTGTGCTTTGAATACAACGATGTCCCCCAAACGTCAACTTGTTTGGCCATTTCCCAATCATCTGAAGTACCATACCAATTTAGAGGTGGGACGAAAACTGAACTGATGGCGGAGTGGCTGGAAATTACATGACTGGGATCGACTTTTTTTACTGTTTGGGCTCGCCACTTCAAATCCTCTGCCAGCTTTTCTATGGTGAAGAGCTGCCAATCCACAAGGTCCCGCCAAGTTGATATTATCACATACTTCGGTGGAATTACTTCATTCCAGTCTCCATATGCACGATACCAAGCTCTGTTCAGGCTACTTATGTCGCCGTAACGTTTTTCCAACCAACGACGAAATCGCTCTAGGCTATGACGACAATAACAGACCCAACCAATCGATCTAGGAAGCCAGTCGAGCCAGACCCAACTGGCTACATGTGGCTCACTCCATACATCCCAGCCGTAGAAAGCTGGATGGTTCTTCACCCGCTCGGCCACTTTTTGCATGAAGAGCTCTGCTTTTTTCCTGACATCCGGGTGATCGCAACAAAACCCTGGTGAAGCCTGCGAGTCGATCACAGCACCGCTTTGTGCCTGAAAGCGTGAATCTGGGTATAAAGAGGCAATCCAGTTGGGTGCCGAGTCCAAGTACAGCTGGATGATTACCTTTAACCCGTTTTCCTCTGCCAAATCCATAAGACGATCTATGAAGTCCAAATTCCAAACCCCGGGCTTAGGCTCCACGGTTGTCCAGTCAACCCAGTATCTTATGGTGTTAAAACCGAGTTTTTTTATGTTTTCGACATCTTTCCGGGCGATTTTGTAACTTTCTTCAGTTGATGGCGCAAGCATGGGGGCGCGCGCTTTATCTTCACCGTACCACACGGAAATGGGAAAGAAATCTGCCATTTTATTCTTCCCTTTCCATCATTTTTTGGTAGGCTTCAAACACTTCTTCATTATGGCTCTTGGGTATTCCTTCGACATTTGGTGAGACAAAAACTTTTAGAGGCACGCCTTTATCAACTAGGATTTTTGCCACTTCTGCCACCAAAGCCATGGCGATGACAACTCCAGCCACCGTGGAACCGGCCGCAAATGGCTCTCGCTGCCCCTCTATTTTCACCAGTGCATCCTCCAGCGGCACACAATTGTCAATCGTGATATCCGCTATATCGCATAGCCTATTTCCGCGATGAGTGGCGGAAACTTTCTTCTGATTTTCCATCGAAGTAACCGCGATTACGGATAGACCTGCTTTCTTGGCCCCGAGTGCCATCTCCACAGGAACCGCATTGACCCCCCCGTGGGAAAAAACCAACATTACGTCTTTGTCCTTAAGCTTATTGCGTTTGAGAAGTATGCTGGCATAGCCCTTTTGACGCTCCAGCCAGAGTAATTCCTGAACTCCTCCTGGACCGATTATATTGAACCACATCAGCCGCGGATCCATCAACGGATGAAAGCCGACATAGCTGCCATAGCGGGGGAAGATATCGAGGACGGGTATCACTGAATGCCCGCTGCCGAACACGTGAACAACTCCCCCCTGTGCAATAGAATCCGCCATGACCCGAGCGGCTTTTTTAATATTTTCGGATTGAGTTGAACGAATTTTTTTAAGAACCTCGTTGATACCCTCAAAGTATTGATCAGCTGTCATGATTTGCCCTCTGAATTCAAGTTCTTCAGTAGTTTACTGTCTAAGTTATAAAAAGTTTGTGTACTACGGAACTTTTCGTATAAAAATCAAACTTATTTTAAAATTTTATTTCAAATTTATGCTCTATAGACTCATTTAAAAGCGATTATGGCAGAAATATTTTTAATAAACAGGAACCAACTGCCAACGAGGATATAAAAGTGAAAACAAATTACTTGAACCCCCTAGGGCAAGCTCTAACATGCCCAGTTCACCGTATGTAAATTTGATGGGGATAATCAATTGAGGTCTTTTTCATTATCTGCTGGCGAGATACTTACTCCTTATAAAAAAATAAAAAATGGCGTTATCACGATAGAGAACGGTATAATAACAGAAGTCCGGGAACACAGGGAGCGAGGTAATAAAAAAATTTCTTCAGATTTCTCCGAATCGATAATTGTTCCCGGTTTTATAGATGTACATATCCACGGGATCGCAGGCGTAGACGTGATGGATGCCATGGTTGAGTCAATGGATAAGATGAGAAAATCATTAGTAAATCATGGGGTAACTGCCTTTTGCCCCACTTTGGATGCAGCTCCTCTCGATCATATAAAGAAGGCTTTGAAAACGATTAATGCTAGCAAGAGATCAAACGCTAGAGCGCTTGGAGCACACTTGGAGGGCCCTTTCCTAAGCCCAGAAAAACCCGGCGCAATGATATCTGAAAATTTACGAACGCCGAGTATAGATGAGTTTGATGAACTCTGGAATGCATCAAAAAAATCCATTAAGTTGACAACGATAGCTCCTGAAGTACCCGGCGCAATCGAACTTATAAAACATGCATCTTCACTAGGCGTTACAGTATCCCTCGGCCATTCAAACGCCACATACGAAGAAGCGTTGGGCGGTATAAAAGCGGGAGCAAGTCATGCTACTCATTTGTTTAATGCCATGCGTGAGTGTCATCATAGAGAACCGGGAATTTTGGGGGCTGTTTTGGAAGATCCCAAAGTTTCGGTGGAGCTCATTATGGATCTTGTTCATGTGCACCCATCGATAACCCGGTTAGTCTGCAAGTTAAAGCCAAAAGATAAAGTTATCATCGTAACAGATGCTATACGGGCTACAGATATGCCCGATGGCGTATACAAAAACAGATATGAATTGCACGTGAAGAATGGCGAAGTTAGGCTTCCCGATGGTACGCTAGCTGGAAGCACTTTAACTTTAGATAAAGCCTTACGCAATTTAGTGTTTAAACTTGGGATACCACTTAAGGACGCCGTAACCATGATGACAGTAAACCCCGCCAAGGACATAAGAGTCGACGATGAAATCGGAAGCATCGAAGTTGGAAAGCGTGCGGACCTTGTGATTTTAGATAAAAACTTAAATGTAACGAAGACGATTGTCGGCGGCGAGATTGTATTTGAGAACTTGAAACCCAATAGATCCAGATAAAACTAAATCTTAATTTAGGCCAATAACACTTTTTCTTTCTTTATTATTCCTTGAAATCAAATTCTAAAAATTTCAAAAAAAAGAAAAGGGGGAGATCAAATCTCCCCCGCTTTTCAACCTCCAATTTAAACCCAGTTTACCATGTCATCGATCATTGCCCAAGTTAAGCGATCTTCAGTGTCGTCCCATTCTACATTTTCTATCGCGGCCGTGATGAGGTAGCTCGTACCGGCAACTCCGTGGTCTTTAAAGATCGGGTACACGTTTTCGTAGTCGGTCACCCAGCAGTCATCGAAAGTGAAGACCACCATTGCCGCGCCTTCCTGTGCAGTGCTCCAGTAGTCGTACGCCTCCGTTAACGTCACGACTTCCAACAAGCCGGCGTTCTCTTTTCCAAGAGCGTAGTCCAACGCTGCGTGAAGCGTTTCTGGCGTGCAACCATAACCGGTGGGGTTTGCTTTCACATCGTGGGTCAATATGACCAGTAGCGCATTGTCCGCCACACAGTCGTCTATCCATCCTTGAATGTCACTCATTTTAGTCTTGCTTTTTAATTGCGCTGCCCTCAGTGTGTACCAGTCTTCTATGGGGAAGGTGCTCATGTAACCCCATACAACTCTGCCACTGAGTCGGTACTCTGCGGTTATTCCTTTGACCCTGCCTTTATGGTCAGTTCTCCCGCCTGGATACGCGGTGTGCTCTGGAGTGGCTAGACCGTGTGCTGTGAATGCGTCGTTTACCATCTCATACTGTGCGCGAATTTCATCATCAGTTAATTGGTCCAACCATGGGTGGGTGTGCGTGTGACACTGGAAATCCCAGCTTAAAGTCTGCGCGGATGTTGGCCCAACAGCAGCAAACGCGCCAAATCCAACGACAAACACTACGATCAAAACTAATCCAAAAAATTTTTTCATACTTTCATCCTCCTCCTTTTTCCATCCTCCTTTTACGTATTTCGCTATATTTTTAATGTTTTAAATACTTTTTTTCACTATAAAAGCAAAAAAATCATCATTCAAAATAAGTTTTTTATTACTTATTTCTCAAATTTTAAAAAATTTTGATAAAAAAATTGACTATTAATGTCTAAAAATTAACTAAACATATTAAATAATACTTAAATAGTAAAAAACTAAAATACGTGCGAAAAATTAAAAAAATATGAAAATTAGGGCATTTAAGTCCCTAGCGTCTCTAATCATAGTAGTAATCATCTCAGGTGCCATAACGGCGTAAAACAGCAATAGAGGCAAAACGCAAACCCGCCCCTATTATCTTTTATTTTTGAAGACTCCCCAAGCTTTTTAAAAACTTTTGCACCGAGTTTGTCGAATAAACCCTTAGGATAACAAAATCCGTGCAAGTTGCCGTATTCCCGACCAGCCGACATAGGTATGCCGCTTTAGGGCAGCGAGTTTAAGTTATCAAGTGAAAACAAATCTGGTATTCATGAAGCGATTTTGCTACAAGTGCGGCGCACTCGAAGCACAACAAGGGCCATTAATCAAAGGCATGTGCCAGCGTTGCTTCGCCGAGGAGAACCGTCTCCTCCAAGCACCGGCGGAGCTTGAGGTCACGGTCTGCGGACGATGTGGAGCCCACTTACTCGGAAAGAGATGGCATGAAGCGGGCGAGGGAGACGCCATCGCTAACGCAATTAGAGCGACCGTTCTCTCGAACCTAAAAGTTGCACGCCTGAGTGACGCGGGGATGAAGTTCGTCCACCCACATGAGGTGCCTGAACTCGAGCTCTGGGTCGAGCCAAAACTAGCCGAGAGAGTAATAAATGTCAGGGTAAAAGGGAAAGTTCACGAGCTTCAGGTTAAGCCCCAGTTCGATGAAGCAAATATAAAATTTATGCTCAAGCGAAGTACCTGCGACGTGTGCGGCCTCAAGAGTGCTCGTCACTACGAGGCGATCCTGCAAGTGCGAGGGAAGCTCACGAAGGAAAAGAGCTCTGAAGTCAAAAAAATACTTCAGCGACTCGCCATGAATGCAAGCAAGCGAGAGCGAAATGCGTTCATCGCCAACGTCGAGGAGCGGCGGGAGGGTTTCGATCTCTACGTGAACCCGGTGAGCTTGGCGAGGCAAATGGCGTCGATGCTCAAATTAGAGTTGGGGGCCGAAATCAAAGAGAGCGCAAAGCTCATAGGTCAAACCCGAAATGGCCGCCGAAAGTTTAGGTTCTCTATTCTCGTTAGGCTTCCGAGCGAAAGGAATTAGTTTTAAACGAAGGAAATCATAGCTTTTAAGGAGTGATTAGATGGTCAAGCTAACGGGCTCAAAAGCGCTGTTCGAGGCGCTGAAGGCAGAGGGTGTAAAGCACATCTTCGGCATCCCGGGCGGGGCGGTAATTCCGATTTATGATGCCCTTTATGATGTGCACGAAATCCGGCACATTCTAACGCGACATGAGCAGGGCGCGGCGCACGCGGCCGATGGATACGCCCGGGCACTTGGGAAGCAGGGAGTTTGCATGACGACCTCTGGGCCCGGGGCGACGAACCTCACAACGGGCATCCTGAATGCTTACATGGACAGCTCACCCGTGGTCGCGATAAGTGGACAGGTTTCAACTCAATCTCTAGGCACTGACGCTTTTCAAGAGGCAGATATGCTCAGCGTGATGTTGCCCATAACCAAGCACAACTTCATCATCCACCGCGCCGAAGAGTTACCAAGCGTCGTAAAGCTTGCTTTCAAAATTGCAATCACGGGCAGGCCTGGCCCCGTGCACATTGACGTGCCAAAAAGCGTGCAGGTGAGCAAGGCCGACTTCAAAATTCCCGCCAAAATCAAGTACGAGAAGTCCCCAAAGCTGGAGCCTGAGGCTGGACAAATAAAAAAGGCGGTTGACATGCTCACCAAGGCTGAACAACCAGTGATTTACGCGGGTGGGGGCGTGATATGGTCGAGTGCCTCGGCCGAGGTGGTTAAGCTTGCAGAGATGCTCGGTGCTCCAGTGACGACTTCGCTGCTGGGCAAAGGATTGATACCTGAAGACCACCCGCTCGCGTTAGGAATGTTGGGGATGCATGGACGGATGGCTGCAAACCTCGCGGTGACCGAGTCAGATGTGCTACTCGCTGTCGGGGCACGTTTCAGCGATCGCTCTACTGGAGATGTAAGCTCCTTTGCCCCAAAGGCTAAGATTATCCACATCGACATCGACCCAGTTGAAATCGGTAAGAATGTTCGCGTTGATCTGCCGATAATCGGTGATGCGAAGCGAGCATTAACTGCGATAATCAAAGGACTTCGCTCCCACGCGAGACGAGGACGGACAAGCAAATGGATCAGGCGAGTAAAAAAGCTGCGCAAGGATCTTGCTCCTCGAATGGACTACGATGAAATTCCCATCAAACCACAGCGCGTCATCAAGGAGATAATGAGCGTGCTTGATGAGAATGCTATCATAGTGACTGAGGTGGGCCAGTGCCAAATGTGGACCGCACACTTCTATATGGTGCGGAAGCCCCGACACTTCATCTCCTCGGGTGGTCTAGGCACGATGGGTTTCGGATTTCCAGCCGCGATGGGCGTAAAGGTTGCGCGTCCTAAGTGTGATGTTGTAAACATCGCGGGGGACGGAAGCTTCCTGATGAACTCCCAAGAGCTGGCGACGGTTGTGGAGAACAAGATAAACGTTGTTTCGTGCATCTTCAACAATCGCTACTTGGGAATGGTCAAACAGTGGCAAGACATGTTCTTCCAAAAGCGCCGTTCCGCTACCTGCCTTGGTAAGGTACCCAACTTCGTGAAACTCGCTGAAGCATACAACGCTTGGGGCGATCGTGCGACAAGACCGAGTGAGGTGGCACCAAAGCTGCGCGAGGCTCTGCGTTGTGGAAAGCCAGCGGTACTCGACATCCCGATTGACCCCGACGAACATGTATTGCCGATGGTTCCAGCGGGAGGAAGAATCGACCAGATGTTAACATAGGTGAGTAAGATGAAAACCCGAATTTTTTCTGTACTTTGTGAAAACGTCCCCGGTGTGATGATGCGGATATCACGCCCCTTCACTCGGCGCCAGATCAACTTAGATTCTATCACAGTAGGAATCGAACCTACCGGATTGGCACGAATTATCCTGATGTTCAAGGAAGATGACCGCATGGCCGAATTCATGCGCAGGGTGTTAGTCCGCGTGGAGCCCATCGTGAGTGTTGAGGTAATCGAGCCTGAGCGAAGCATCGTTCGAGAGGTGACGCTGTTAAAGACAAAAAAACTAAACAAGAAGCAACTATTGAAGATGGTGCAGCAGATCGAGCGAGCGGGTGGTCGGGTGCTTGAGTCCAAGAACAATATGGTGATTGCTGAACTCAGCGGAGAGCATGACGAAATCGAACGTGTAATTAATGCGTTGGGCCCAAAAATACTGAAAGAGGTCGCTCGCTCGGGACAAGTTCTTATATCGCGTGTAGGATAGATGATGGAGTGATGGTATGGCGAAAATCTATTACGACCAAGACGCCGATTTGAGTGTGCTTAACGACAAGACCATAACGATAATAGGATACGGCAACCAAGGACAGGCGCAATCCAACAACCTCCGTGATTCCGGCTGCAAAGTAATTATTGGAAGCATAAAGGACCCTAGTTATGATAAAGCAGTAGCCGATGGATTTGAGGTCTATGATATCGCCGAAGCTGCGCGGCGAGGGGACATCGTCCATATACTTATTCCCGACGAGTACCAGGCACAAGTTTACCTCGAGCATGTTTCTCAACAGATGAAAAAAGGCAAGGTGCTTTGCTTCAGTCACGGATTCAATATCCACTTCAAACAGATTATTCCGCCCAAAGATATCGACGTGATCATGATTGCCCCGAAGGCGCCGGGGGCACTCCTGCGCCGGATGTATCAGCAAGGCTCCGGGACACCAGGGTTGCTTGCGGTGGCCCAGAACGTGAGCGGTAGGGCAAAAGAAATTGCCCTTGCTATGGCGAAGGGCGTGGGCCTTACCCGCATAGGCGTCGTCGAAACCACGTTCAAGGAGGAAGTCGAGACGGATCTTTTCGGTGAACAGGTCGTGCTGTGTGGAGGGGTTTCAGAATTAATAAAAGCGGGGTTCGAGACCCTTATCGAAGCGGGATACCAGCCTGAGGTCGCGTACTTTGAGTGTTTGAACGAACTGAAGCTCATTGTGGACCTGATTTACGAACATGGGTTAGAGGGTATGTGGGCCGCAGTCAGCAACACGGCCGAGTACGGCGGGCGGACGCGAGGCCCAAGGATCATAAACGGAAGGGTGAGGGAGACGATAAGCAGGATACTAAAGGATGTGCAGAGCGGTGGTTTCGCGAAGGAATGGGTCGCTGAAAGCCAGAAGGGGAGCACCAACTTAAAGCAGATGCGTGAGGAAGGCAAGACTCACCTCATAGAAAAGGTTGGCAAGGAGCTTCGAAAGTGGGCTGGCATAGAAAAGTGATGAACGTATTTTTGTATCAGGAAATTAAATAAGGCCTAACGATGAAGCCTTTTAGGAGGCTGGGCGGATGAAACTTCGCAGCCGGGAGGTTGTTTCAGGTCTTGAAGGTTTACCCCGACGTGCACTTCTGAAAGCCGATGGTTTAACCGACGCAGACATCGAACGTCCTTTTGTAGCGATAGCAAACTCTTACAACAATGTTGTCCCCGGGCACCTGCACCTCCGAGAACTGAGCGAGTCAGTTGCAGCTGGTATTCGTGCGGCTGGGGGGACACCTTTCGAGTTCAATACCATTGGCATATGTGATGGTATAGCTATGGGCACACGAGGTATGTGCTTTTCACTTCCTTCACGAGAGGTGATAGCTAACAGCCTAGAACTCATGTTGGAAGCTCATCGTTTCGATGCGGTAGTCTCCATTGCAAGCTGCGACAAAATTGTGCCTGGCATGCTCATGGCCCTCGCACGAGTTAACATTCCTGCAATTATGTTTACAGGAGGGCCGATGATGCCTGGGGAGTGGCGGGGGAAACGTTTGGATGTCATAAGTGCATTCGAAGCAGTCGGGGCGGTTAAAGCTGGAAGGCTTAGCAAGCACGAGGCGAGAGAGATAGAGGATAGATGCTGCCCTGGCTGTGGTTCCTGTGCTGGCCTATTCACTGCGAATACCATGGCATGTTTGACCGAAGCGTTTGGGATGTCGCTGCCGGGGACTGGTACCTCGCACGCTATAGACGCTAAAAAGAGACGCCTCGCGAAGCAGAGTGGCAAACAAGTTATGGAGTTGTTACGGCGCGGGATAACGCCTCGTAAGATTATGACTCGCTCAGCATTCGAAAATGCAATCATTGTTGACCTAGCGCTTGGGGGCTCAACTAACACTGTACTCCATTTACTCGCGATCGCTCACGATGCCGGCATCAAGCTTTGTTTGGACGTGTTCGATAGACTCAGCCATCGCACACCGCACATATGCGATCTGCGACCAAGCGGTGAGTACTTTATGCTTGACCTAGAGCGGGCGGGCGGAGTGCCAGCACTCATGAAGAGACTAGGCAAATTAGTTCGAGGAAGCCCGCTCACAGTTACAGGACGTCGAGTTAGAGATAATTTGAAATTTACGAAATTTTACGAGTCTAAAATTATCAGACCATTGACAAAGCCTTATCACAGCGAGGGCGGTATAGCAATCCTTTATGGCAGTCTCGCGCCCAAGAGTGCGGTTGTTAAGTACGCTGGAGTAAGCCCGCGCATGTTACATCACCGTGGCCCCGCACGCGTTTTCGATTGCGAAGAGGATGCAACTAAGGCCATTTTGAGCAAACAAATCAAACAAGGTGATGTCATCGTCATCCGCTACGAGGGGCCAAAGGGGGGTCCGGGAATGCGAGAGATGCTTGCCCCGACAGCTGCGGTCATTGGTATGGGGTTGGGTGATTCAGTCGCGCTTGTCACGGACGGTAGGTTCTCGGGCGGCACGCACGGCGCTTGCATTGGACATGTCGCACCCGAAGCTGCAGAAGGTGGCCCAATAGCCATTGTGCAAGATGGGGACAAAATATTGATTGATATCAAACGGCGCAAGCTAGAACTGGTTTTGCCCGAGGCTGAGATTAAGGCTAGACTTGAACGGTTCAAAACTCCCAGACCGCGGATTAAGAAAGGTTACCTCGCGCTTTATTCGCGCATCGTCAGCTCCGCAGCCGAGGGAGCGATTTTAAAGTAGCGATAAAACCTCGATGTCTTGTAAAGAGCCAAGCCGAAAATCTAAGTATCTCCGACCCTTTGGTTGGGTAAATAAAAAGATTATATATGTAAAAATCTAAGAATACAAAGTTAAACGGTACAAAGGAAACATTTGGTGGAACGTGTTCACATGAGCATGACCATAACTGAGAAAATTTTTGCTCGAGCTTCGGATAAAAAAAGCGTTAGCCCGGGTGAAATCGTCGATGCAAAAATCGATGCGGCAATGGTACATGATCTCACAGGCCCTTTAGCTATCCATATATTTCGCGAGATAGGCGTCGCTAAGGTTTGGGATCCTAACAAAATTGTCATGGTGTGCGACCATCAAGTTCCAGCGAATTCGATAGATGCGGCGCAGAATCATATGGTGTTAAGGAAATTCGCTTCTGAGCAAAAGATTCAAAACTTTTACGACATATTTGAAGGTATTTGCCACCAAGTTGTCCCTGAAAAAGGTTTTGCGCTGCCCGGATTTTTGATTGTGGGCGCTGATTCACACACGACAACATACGGCGCGCTTGGATGTGTTTCGGCAGGCGTAGGCGCGACTGACATGGCTGCCGTTTTCGCGACTGGAAAATTGTGGTTCCGGGTTCCCGAGAGCATCAAAATTGTGCTAGAAAAAAAGTTGTCTAGACGAGTGATGGCAAAGGACGTTATTTTAAAAATAATTGGGGATTTGAGTGCAGAAGGCGCAAACTATCGCTCTGCAGAGTTCACAGGCCCAAGCATGCGTAATATCACGATGGACGGCCGCATGACGATGTGCAACATGGGGGTGGAAATGGGAACAAAGAACGCAATCGTGCCCCCGGATGAGATAACAGAAAAGTACCTTGCAGGTCGGGCCAAGCAACATTATAGCGCAGTGTATAGCGATCCGGATGCTCAATACATAGAAAAACACACATACGATTTGTCTAAGCTTGAACCCCAAGTTGCATGTCCTCACAGCGTGGATAATGTAAAGCCGATTGCTGAAGTGGGAAAAATCGAGATCGATCAGGCATTTTTAGGCAGTTGTACGAATGGGAGGATGGAAGATTTAGAGGCTGCGGCCGCGGTTCTAAGGG
>JAOUPD010000084.1 GCA_029880065.1 Hadesarchaea archaeon | reverse complement strand
TGCGGGCTGATTATACGGCAAACTACCGTGAGCTACCTGGACTTATGCTCGAACTTCGTAAGATAAAATCGAGAGAGGAAGTATCCTTACTGCGGAGATCCGCGAAGATAGCCACGAAAGGCATGCGTTGCGCCGCGGAATCGATTGCGGTTGGTCGAACAGAGTTAGAGGTTGCTGCGGAGGCCGAGCGCGAGATGCGGGTGGCCGAGTCTGAAGGAACATCATTTCCAACAATCGTCGCTTCCGGCAGAAATTCTTGGTTGCCCCACGCCAGCGCGACGCGAAAACGCTTGCGACGAGGGGAGCTTGTCGTCGTCGATCTAGGCGCCGTTTACAAGGGTTACGCCTCAGACATGACCCGAACTTTTGCGCTTTCGCCGACAAGGAAACAACTTACGTTGATTGAGTTAGTCAGGCGCGCTCAGAAAGCAGCTATCGGTCGTGTTCGCAACGGTGCTAAAACTAGTGATGTGGATAAAGCCGCTCGCGAAATCATCTCGCGCGCCGGCTACGCCAAATTTTCCCCGCACGGCACGGGGCATGGCGTCGGAATGGAGATTCACGAGCACCCTGGCCTTGCTCCGGACTCTAAAGATATCTTGCGCGAAGGGATGGTAATTACCGTCGAACCGGGCATCTATATCCCAAATGTCGGCGGAGCGCGTTGGGAGGATATGTTCTTAGTAACAAAAGAGGGTCGAAAGCCGCTCACGGCATGACATGGGATATTTTTTTGAGCAGGGACGAGAAAATAGTTATAACGGCGACGGAGGCCAGCTAGCTCGGACAGGCGTTGGCTAACGCTTCGGAGGATCAGCTCACACTAACCGTCGCCAACACAAGTTGCTCTTTTAGCAGCGCTTCGGATAATTACTTAAATTAAATTGGTGATTATCCCAAGGTGGTAGAATGGCAAAACGAGAGCTTTGGCAAAAGAAATTTAGCGAATGGTTCAGCGGCATTTTGCGCAACGCCGATATCATGGAGACCCGATACCCTGTCAAAGGACTCTACGTTTGGCTCCCCCACGGGCTGCAGTTGCGCAACAACGTGCTCGCGATAATTCGTAGTTTGTTGGAGCAAGCTGGGCACCAAGAAGTGCTCTTCCCACTTCTAATTCCCGAAAACCTCTTCAAAAAAGAGGCTGAACACATCCGAGGATTCGAAAACGAGGTCTACTGGGTGACACACGGTGGGCGAGACAAGCTCGATGTCAAGCTCGCGCTTCGTCCGACGAGCGAAACCTCCATTTATCCCATGTTCGCGCTCTGGATCCGTTCCCATGCAGATCTCCCAATTAAAATCTACCAAGTCGTCAACATCTTCCGCTATGAGACGAAAATGACCAAACCGATGATTCGCTTGCGGGAGGTGACGACTTTCAAGGAGGCCCACACCGCCCACGTCAAGCGCGAGGAGGCAGAGGCGCAGGTGCAGGAAGCGGTGCAAATTTACAAGCGCTTCTTTGATGAACTTGGCGTGCCGTATGTCGTGACCAAGCGCCCCCCGTGGGACACCTTCGCCGGCGCCGAGTACTCACTCGCATTCGACACGTTAGCCCCAGATGGGCGGACGCTGCAGGTGGGCACGGTCCACAACCTCGGGCAGAACTTCGCGAAGGTGTATGATCTTAAATACGAAACCCCCAGCGGGAAGCACCATCACGTCTATCAAACGTGCTATGGCATTTCGGAGCGGGTGATAGCTGCAGTGGTAATGGCGCACGGAGATGACATTGGCCTGTGCTTGCCCCCTAATATTGCACCAATTCAGGTCGTGATCGTGCCAATTCCCTACAAGGCTAAGGAAGCGCCAGTTGGGCAGATTGCAACCGTAATCAAAAATGAACTTGCGGCGGCCGGTTTGAGGGTTCACGTCGATGAGCGCGACCTTCGTCCCGGTAACAAATTTTACTATTGGGAACGCCGCGGGGTGCCGCTGAGGCTTGAGGTAGGGCCCGAAGATGTGAAGAAGAATCAGGTGACTGCGGTCAGGCGCGACACGGGTGAAAAGCAGGCAATCGCTAGGGAGGTGCTCGAGACCAAAGTCAAGCAACTGCTCGGGAGAATTACCAGTGACCTAAAAGATCGAGCGTGGAAGCTCTTTCACGAGTCTGTGAAGAGCGCTTCCGACATGGGGACGGTAAAGCGGATGATGGAAAAACGCGGAGGGATAGCTCGCGTGCCTTGGTGCGGGGAAGCGGCATGCGGAAAGGCACTTGAGGAACAAACGGATGGGGACTTGCTTGGAGAGGAATTCGATGGTACGATCCCGACTGAAGTTTGCCCAATTTGCTCAAAAAAGGCGAAAGCTAATGTGCTGATTGCCCGAACCTACTAAAGGCTTCTAGAACCTCTTTCTCGGGAGGGAAACCCGTAGGCCCCTTGTACCTTATTTTTAGACCAGCCGCCGCGTTCGCAAATTTCGCCGATGCTGAAACCTCGCGCGTCTGCAAATACTTCGCTAAAAAAGCAGCCCCAAAAACATCACCCGCGCCTGTTAAGTCTTTCGCATCTACTTTTATGGCGTCGACTTCTTCGAACCCTTCATCCGAAAGCACGGCATAGCCCTTTTCAGCTTTTGTCATGATGGCGATTTTTGGCCCCATCTTGCGCAGCTCTTTCAAAACTTCTTTGACTTCGCCTCGTAACGCTTTAGCTTCCTCTTTTCCTATTTTTATCACATCGACATGTTTCAAAAAGTCTGCTAGGTCATCTCGAGGTTCAATTTCCACTTTTCCATCGCCGCTTATCCGCCTGAAAATTCCTTGGGGATCGAGCATGACTAAATTCGTTTCGCGTTTGAGCGCCTTAAGTAATTCGGGCGTTATCTCGCCAGCTATTGGTGAAATGTAAAAACTGTGAGCGTTCTCATACGCTGTGGGAATATCATCTGGTGATATCTTCGGTGCAATATGTTTGCAAACTTGTGTACGATTGCCTGCTTCATCGTAAGTGTTTTCAAATGTGGTCGTGTGTTCTCCACTAACTAAAATGCCTTCGGTATCGAGACCAAACTTGCGATATATTGGTGGAAACTTTTCCAAAAAATCAACTCCAACCTTTGAAACAACTCCAACACTTTTTTTCAATGCAACGAACGCTAGCCCAGCATAAGTCGGGGCACCACCGAGTGCATTCTCTATGACCCCCCATGGCAGCACGTTGATATCGATTGCAACGTGCCCAACCACGACGACATCAAATTCAAGATTTCTCATCATCTCTCCCTTTTGCCAGCGATGAAGTCTTCGACCGCTTTTTTCGCCTCAGTATCCGCCATTTGCACTGGCGGGTGTTTAAAAAAGTAAGCTGAAACACCGATAAGTGGTCCGCCTATGCCACGGTCAAGCGCAAGCTTCACCGCACGAATGGCGTCAATAACCACACCGGCGCTGTTCGGAGAGTCCTCGACGGAGAGCTTCACGTCTATCGTGAGTGGTACATCCCCGAACTTTCGTCCCCGCATGTGAATGTAGCACACTTTGTTGTCTTTGAGGAATGGAACGTAATCGCTGGGGCCGATCCTAAGTGGCACTTCGTAGGGCACTTGACTCGAAACGGCCTCTGTCTTGCTCACGCGCTTAGAGCTCAGGCGCTCCTCCTCAAGCATGTTCAAAAAATCACAATTTCCGCCGATGTTCAGCTGGTAACTCTCTTCCAGCTTAACCCCGCGGTCGATTAGCAGTCTCGCGAGCATACGGTGCAAAATTGTCGCTCCAACTTGAGACTTGATGTCATCGCCTGCACAAGGCAGCTTAGCGTCTTCGAACCGTTTGCCCCACTCTTTACTCGATACTAGAAACTCGGGAATGCAATTTATGTATCCGACCCCTGTTTCAATCGCTTGTTGAGCGTAATAACGCGAAGCCTCGTAGCTCCCTACTGGCAGGTAGCTGATTAGAACATCAGCGCCTGCGTCCTCCAGTACTTTTGCGACCTCGGCGGGCTTCTGTGTTGAATCTACTGGAACCACAGGCTTCAGATATCTGCCGAGGCCATCTAGCACCGGTCCTTTTGTGACCTCAACCCCCAGCTTCGGGACATCGCTGAATTTGATTGTGCAGTTGGGGGGTGAAAAGATAGCTTCTGCCAAGTCCTTCCCCACTTTGTTTGCGTCAACGTCAAAGGCCGCGACGAACTCGATGTCCCGAATGTGGTAGCCACCGAAGTTCACGTGCATCAAACCTGGGACGAACTGATCCTCGCGCGCATTCTTGTAGTACTCAACACCTTGCACCAATGACGATGCGCAGTTGCCCACACCCACGATTGCCACTTTTATTTTAGACATCATATCACCCCGTTGTTTGGTCACCCGACGATTTAGAGAACTTCCTTTAGCATGAGAAGATAAAACTTTCCGTCCATCTCGCATGCGAAACCTACATCGTTTGTCTTGCTCCGATAGTCAAGCAAGTTTTTCAGCTGCGAACTCCGGATAAGATAATTGTGGCCTGCCTTAACGTCTATGAAGAGTTTCTTCCCGTTTCTTCCAGCTTGTATATCAATCGCCTTCTTCACGTTAACGGGCTCCACTCTCCAACCGCGAAAAGCAAGCAGTTCCGCCAATTTTGCCGC
>JAOUPD010000083.1 GCA_029880065.1 Hadesarchaea archaeon | reverse complement strand
GTCGTGCAAGTTTAGCAAGGACAACTGTCATAAGTCCTATCTCCCAATTTTACATGGGCCCGTGGCCTAGTCTGGATAGGGCGGCAGCGTCCTAAGCTGTAGATCGAGGGTTCGAATCCCTCCGGGCCCGCCTCCCAAGTATGGCGTTTTCTGGGCCCAATCTCACTCATTACTTCTTGCTTGAGCTGCTTCTTGATAGCGGAGAGTTGAGAAATAGCTAGACAAGATATAGGGATGTGGAATCACGAAGGGTGCCCAAAGAATTCTACCCGGACTTCCACAAACCGTGAACATTGCAGTATTCTCTTGCTTCAATCTTCTCTGCCTTTATTTCAAATTCTGCCTCTGGTTTATCGCCTGGTTTCAAGAATTTTCTGTAAGTCCTACCATCGGCAATTATTTCCACCCATTCTATGTAATGATTTTCTTCCATTGGATGAGGAACTGAACCGATTTTCACTTTTATTCCTGTTTCTGTTTTTTCTACAACAGGGACATGTTTCTCTAGACCGACATCCTCAGTCTTTTCTTTGAGTAATTCCATCGGCTGCCCACAACAAACAAGCTCGCCTACTCCTGCATGTAAAACTTCAACTATATTCCCGCAAACATTGCATTTGTAGATTTGTTTTAGTTCCGCCATATTTCACCTCCTTTTTTTGTCTTGGGTTCTGATTATTTCAGCCGCTCCTCTGAAAGTTTTAAATGATCTTTTTCCACTTCGACAAATGCTTCAAATATCTGTTTTACTCTCTCGTTTTCAGAATCTGCAGCTGCCTTTTCGTAAAATTCAATGGCCCTTGTTTCTCTCGCATGGGATTCTTCTAAATTTTCTTTATTGCGTGTGTGACACTGCTCACTCCCTTGAGGGACTTTATCGAGCTTCAATATTTTCTTCCAAACACTAGCATGTTCTGCTTCTACTTTCCCTAAAGCCTTGAACAATAATTTTCCTTCATCGTCGTCTGTTTTTTCGGCAGCGCAGAAATAAAATGCTGCGTTGCTTACTTCTACCTGTAAAGCGCGCTCAGCGTTCGCTTTATCCTTCTCATTCAGCTCAACATCAAAATTAACTTGGGCTTCTTTTGCCTCTTTTATGTAACTTCTATGAGCTCCGCAAAAAGGGCAGCTGCTCGGCGGACTCTCTCCCACGTAAGGGTCCCCACAAATTTCGCATCTCCACAATTTTACCATGTTATCATCAAATTCCTGGCTTCAATTGTGTTTTTTGCTGCAACACGCCTGCTTTACCCACTAACTCATTGACCTCTTTTTTGCCCTCTTCCAATTCTTTTTCTTGCTCCGTGTCTTCTTTTAACAAAAGGGCTTGGAATTCTCCCACGTGGGTCTTTTCTTCTTTTGCTATGTCAAAAAGAATTTTCTTAATATCTTCTTTTTCCGTCATGTTCGCCATTTGTTCATAGAGATTTATGGCATCCAATTCAGCTATTATCCCGACTCTTAGAATTTCTTTATCCAACTCTTCTTTTTTTACTTTCTCAAGATTTACGGGTATTTTTGATAACATTTTTTTACCCATTTAAAATTTTTGGTGTTTTTAATATTTAATTTTAGCAGAAACTCTTATCAGGTAACCAAAGCCGGCGTGCTGGATGTAACCCGTCTTCTGTTTTCAGGCGACATTTAGCTGAGCGGGCTACCACCCACCTCCAGCAGGCGTTCATCGGCGGTAATTTGCCCTTGCATCCCGCGAGATGGCCGTTTCATCCCCGTCGACCCGACCTCAGCGTCACCGCATCCTCGCGCGAGTCGGGAGGTATCGTTTCTGTTCCATCTTCCCGATCTCTCGACCGTGCCCTTTTGGGCTCGCGGACCTGCTCGATGGACGGAGTTTCCTCAGGCTTTCGCCCGGAAGTCGCCCACCAGCTCACCGGCACAATAATTTTATCTTTTGGAGATTAATAAGATACTGTAGGAACCATGGAGATATTTATCGCCGGGCCACTTTTTTCAAGCGAAGTGGGATTTAAGCCTGAAGTTTTGACGGGTTCTTTCGAAAGCACGGCTTTGATACAAACACTTAAACAGGGCGTTGGGGTAAAACGAGGCTTTTGAAAGGGCTGAAATGCAAGATATTTCTTTTCTCATTGGCGGAGAGGCGGGAGACGGGGTTATGCGAACAGCAGAGCTCCTGGGCAAGGCATTCAACCGCCTCGGCCTCTACTCTTTCGTCATAAACGACTACCCATCTCTCATCCGCGGCGGCCACAACTTCTGTAAAGTGAGGGCCTCGGACCGTCAGGTGTGGGGCCATCTGGAAGCGGTGGAGCTGGTCGCGGCCCTTAACCAAGATACCATATCCCTACACGAGAACGAATTGACGAAGGAAGGCATCGTACTCTTCGACAGCGACAAGGCGAGTTACAAAGGATCACACAAGGCTTGCCCGATTCCGCTCTCTAGCATGGTCAAGGAAGTTGAGGGCATCCCGATAATGAGGAACTCGGCCATGATCGGCGCCATCGCCCACCTATACGGTATACCCCTTGAGCCCGTTAACGAAATCTTGACTTGGGCCTATGGTAAACGGGCCGAGAAAAACATCACGCTTGCAAAGATGGGGTTCGACCACGCTGAGCAGAATTTTGATTCAATTCTCAAACTCGAGCCGGTCAAGCGCGACCCGACTCCTTTCATCTCTGGGGTCGAAGCTGTCTCGCTCGGGGCAGTCAAGGCCGGAATGAAAGTTTACATAGGTTACCCGATGACGCCCTCTACCCGGATCCTTTCCTTCATGGGGACACATCAGGATGAGCTCGGGATAGCGGTGATTCATCCCGAGAATGAAATAGGGGTGGCCAACATGGCGCTGGGCGTCGCCTACGGTGGAGCAAGGTGCATGGTCGGCACAGCCGGAGGTGGGTTCGCGCTGATGCAGGAGGCCTTCAGCATGGCGGGCCAGTCCGAGATACCCGCGGTCTTTGTGGTGGGGCAGCGTCCGGCACCTGCCGTGGGAGTGCCTACGTACACTGCGCAGGCCGACCTAAGGTTCGTTCTTCACGTTGGGCATGGAGAATTTCCCCGCATAGTTGTGGCACCAGGAGATCCCGAAGAGGCGTCCGTGAGGGGTGGAGAAGCAATGAACCTCGCTTGGAGATATCAAGTCCCGGTCGTGGTTCTGATGGACAAGCACCTGCTGGAGAGCTACATGAGCATCGCGATTGATGAGCGCAAAGTAAATGTAGAGCCCAGCAGTGTCGCCGAAAGTTGGGATGGTGAGTACAAACGATACAAATTCACCGACAGCGGGGTTTCCCCTATGGTCTTCCCCGGAACGCCTGGGGCGGTGGTCAAAGTCTCGAGCTACGAGCACGACGAGCACGGATACGCGATCGAAACCCCCGAAGGCGTGACCAACATGCTGCAGAAACGACTGCGGAAGATGGAAGGGATAATCGAGGACCTGAAGAAGCGAGAGACGGTCAAAATTCACGGCGACCCCAAAGCGGAGAATTTGGTGGTTGCATGGGGATCAACCAAGGGAGCGGTGCTCGATGCGATGCAGCTAATCGACAAGCCGCTAAAGTTCCTGCAGGTTATGTATCTCAGCCCCTTCCCCACTTGGGACGTGGAGGATCACTTGAAGCAGGCGAAGGACATCGTCTGCGTCGAGGTCAACATGACCGGGCAGCTTCGCTCACTCATCAGGGAGCAGACGGGGCACTACATCGAGAAGGCGATACTCAAGAACGACGGGAGGCCTTTCGACCCCGTGGGGCTCGCTGGGAAACTAAAGGAGGAATTCGGGTGGACGTGAGGAGATTCGACAGCCCCGCCAAGAACACTTGGTGCCCTGGATGCGGCAACTTCAACATCCTCGCGGTAGTCAAGCAGGTAATGGCCGAACTCGTGCAATCGGGGGACGTGAAGCCGGAGCAGATCGTCATCTCTTCCGGGATCGGCTGCCACGGCAAGATATCCGACTACATCAAGGTCAACAGCTTCTACTGCCTACACGGGAGGGTAGTGCCGCCTCTCATGGGGATGAAGGTGGGGAACCAGCGACTGAAGGTGATCGGGTTTGCCGGTGATGGCGACGCTTACGACGAGGGGGTCAGCCACCTCATCCACACGGCCCGGAGAAATCTCGACGCCACCTTCATCGTGCACGATAATCAGGTTTTCGCCCTGACAACTTCCCAAGTCACCCCCACCACTCCCATAGGGTTCAAGACCAAGTCAGTCCCCAAGGGGAGCTTCGAGAGCCCGCTTAACCCGCTCCACCTGATGCTGGCATGCGGCGCGACGTTCGTGGCCCGGGGCTTCACCGGAGATATACAGCACCTGCGCTCCCTCATCCTGCAGGCGGTACGACACCGGGGCTTCGCCTTCATCGATATCCTCCAGCACTGCCCGAGCTTCAACCCCACTCTGGAAAAATTCAAGCCCAAAGTCTACGACCTCAACAAGGAAGGGCACAATGTGGAGGACTTCGCGGCGGCATTGGAGAAGGCCAAGGAGTGGAATGACCGTATCCCGATTGGTATCTTTTACCAGATGAAGAAGGAGATTTATGAAAAGCAGCTGCTGGGCGACCGGGTGCTCGCCGAAGAAAAACCGTTGCCCTCGGTCCAGAGTGTGTTACAAGAATTT
>JAOUPD010000082.1 GCA_029880065.1 Hadesarchaea archaeon | reverse complement strand
GTACCCGGATAAGCTTTTCCCTATCTTGAGCGGCTTCGATCCGCAGAGCGAGAATTCGGTCGGTTACGTTGAAAACCAACTGAACACTGGGAAATGGAAGGGCATAGGCGAGATCTATATGATTCAAGAGAGTCTGCCAGATTACAAAACTGTCGCTGACCATCCAGTGATGCTCCAGATTTACCAAGTGCTCGCCGAATTCAACGCTCCAATATTTTTCCATTATGAGCGATGGATGCAAGAAGACGTTGACGCTCTCTACGAGGTGATCGAACAAAACCCCGAGGTGAAATTTGTATGGGTGCACTTTGCCCACATCAATGATCTCGATGAGCTTGAAAACGCGCTGGGCAGATACCCAAATCTCTACATTTCATGGGAGGGCCCCGTGAGCCAAACTATTCTCTTGGAGAAAAGCCGGGGGCACATAGAAACATTTGAAAAGTATGTAAATTTGTTTGATAAATATCCAGATAGATTCATGATCGGGACCGATGTGGGGTGTATGGAGGAGTTTTTGACCCCTACTCTCAATTTACCATACGAGAACGTGATGGCAATACATCGCGAATTGTTGTCAGAATTATCTCCCCAGACAGCCGAGAGAATTGCGTACAAAAACTTGGAAGAGCTGATCGGGTGAAAAAGTTCCCAATCGTCCTAGCGGCTGCAATGGTCGGACCCGAAACTCTACCAAATAGGAATACTTAACGACACGATCCTACTTGAGAGTTAAAAGTAAGGATGCAAATTTTAACCATGGACGCCCCGCCGACAATCGTTTATGGACGCGCGGTTATTTTGAAGCGAACAATATGTCAGGAACCTACCACGTTTACTTTCTGATGAGCCTGAAGGACGGAAAGTTTTACACGGGGCAGACCACCGACCTCAAAAGTCGTCTTGCGCAGCACAATCGCGGCAGGGTGCGTTCGACCAAGGCGAGACTACCGTTCAAACTCGTCTACTGGGAGTCCCTCGAAACGCGCAGCGCCGCAATGAAACGTGAGCGCAAGTTGAAATCACTCAAACACGCTGATAAACTGAAGCTGGTTAAAGTGTTCGAACGAGGCAAAATAGGTTAGGCATGTTTTTTAATCGCCAAAATAATCTAATCTGGGGTTGAGTTGGGGGAGCGAGCTCTAGGTTGGGGCCTAAAACTGCTGGGGATAGCTCTGTTTGTAGGCCCATTCATTGCAGCATTTGCGGTTCACAACTGGGACCTTCAAGCGACCGTGATGCCGAGCCAAGAGGAAATGGATGAGTTGAAGGAAACGCTAAGTGGGTTATTTGGTGAGGGGTTCTCAGAAGACACGTTTATATTAGAGAATCCAACCTACAGCGGCGGGAAGATTAGGATACCGGTAAGGTTCACATCCCCCCTCGATCTGCCAATTAAGATCACAGATCTCTCCTTTGCTATATCCGACCAAGGCGTAGAAGTGGCTCAAGTGGAGATGGAGGAGACAGAGGTAGAGATTCCCGCCAATGGAACGGTGGATTTTACATTAATTGGGCCGTACACGGGAACACCCCCAACTGATCCACAGTTCACCGACATGAACATAACATTTGAGGCGTACGGCGTAACTTTACAGATGCAGGTGGGGCAGGGTGGGGAGGTTTAGGATGGAAACTACCAACCCCAAGACCAGCAGGCCGAAGAGGCGCTTGGCACCGGTGAACTGGTTTGGCTTAGTCGCGGGCGCGTTGATGCTGATGCTACCGTTTCTCGGCCCGTGGTGGCGCGCCACGGTCGGAACCGGGGCAATGGAAGTCGCTCTCTCTCCCTTCGACTACAGCATAAGTTTGTTGGGGCAGCCAATTTCGTCGACATTGGTAGGATACTTCCTCTTGGCGGCTAAACTCTCGGTCATAATCGGAGGGGTGCTGATGATCGCCGGCTCCGTGGGGGCCAAGCGATGGTGGGGGAGGCAATTAGTTCGGTTCGGGGCGATGAAGGTTTTTTGGATGCTTATTGGGCTCATTCTGTTGCTAGTGTTGGGCGCCTTATTCTTGAACAGCATCTTGCCCGGTATGCTTTCCGGGATGGCGGGTGAAGCCGGAGGCGCGGCGATGCAAATAAATGTACCCTATATCAGCGGGAGCGCGATGTCAACTATTCAGATTGGCGCCACGGCAACCATAACTGCCCCAATCACCGCTTCCCTCACTAGTGTCTTTTGGATCGCCGTGGTTGTAGCGGCATTGGGTGTCGCGGCGCGAATCTACCACCGACGGTTTGTGAAGCCTAAGAAACTAATGGTAAAGCCAGCGGAAGACGAGGCGGAAGACGAGGGAATAGAAGCGCCCCCCACGTAACACGGAATTAAATTTTCACATTAGACATTGAGAAAATTCAGTTATACCGCTATTATACTCCACTTAGCCCCATTATCACCGTCACTAACCCAATTACTCCAATGATTGATGAAAACGTGTTTTTGTAATATTTTCCAAATCTCATCGCGCCGATAAAGATGAGTATGGGAAGGCACCTCACAATTCTGTGGTGCGGCCGGCGGGATTCGAACCCGCGCTACAGGCTTGGAGGGCCTGAGTCCTGACCAGGCTGGACCACGGCCGCACAATAACTATTTGTGGTAGAAATAAGAATTAAACCTCTTGGGGTAGCATGCGAGCGATTTTTACCAATGGTCTAACCCGAGAATTCAATGGCTTAACCGCGGTCGACCATGTAAATCTCCAGATAGAAAAAGGCGAGCTCTTTGGTCTCCTCGGTCCTAACGGTGCGGGGAAGACGACTCTCATTCACATGCTCTGCACGATTCTTCCACCAACTGAGGGTACGGCGAAGGTAGCGGGTTTTGATGTATACAAAGAACCAGATTCGGTTCGCACGTCGATAGGGATAGTATTCCAAGACCCTTCCCTTGACAACCGCCTCACAGGTAAGGAAAACCTAGATTTCCACGGGCGGGTTTACGGGATGAGTAAAACTCTAAGGGAGAAGCGGATCGACGAAGTTTTGAAGTTAGTTGAGTTAGAGGACCGTGCGAATGCTTTGGTTGAAACTTACTCGAGTGGGATGAGGCGGAGGCTCGAGATAGCAAGGAGTTTCATGCATCACCCGGAAATAATGTTCTTGGACGAGCCCACCCTCGGACTGGATCCCCAGACGCGCAGGAAGATTTGGGAGCACGTCCAGATGCTTAACAAACAGGAGAAGATTACGATCTTGTTGACGACGCACTACATGGATGAAGCCGATTATCTCTGTGGTCGCGTGGGCATCATCGATCACGGTAGAATCATAGCGTTGGACAATCCCAAGAAGCTCAAGGATCAGCTCGAAGGTGACATCGTCTCCCTTGAGGTTCCTCTGCCGAAAAAGTACGCTGAAATCTTTCGGAGGAGGAAGTACGTGAAAGAGGTGAAAATAGTAGGGGATTATTTGTATCTCACGGTCACGGGCAGCGAGAAGGTTGTCCCCAAGCTGATAGATATCGTCGCGAGGCGTGGGGGCAAGGTGCGCTCAGTTGGGTGCAGGAGCCCGACGCTGGAAGATGTTTTCATTCGCTACACGGGCAGGGGCATCCGCGAAGAGGAAGGCGGGATAAAGGAGCAAATGCGAGCGCATGTGAGGGCCCACATGAGGTGATGAGATGAGTGCTCAAGCGATCTATGTGCTCTGGCTCCGCGACATGAAGTGGTTCCTACGGGCCAAAGCTAGGATAATATCCACAATCGTGATGCCTTTCTTATGGCTCGCGATTCTCGGGATGGGTTTAGGCGCAGTCACCCAAATTCCAGGTGTCGGGAACTACATCGATTTTTTGGCCCCAGGAATTGTGGCGATGGCGATTCTTTTCAACGCGACGATGACTGGGGTTTCGGTGTTATGGGATAGGCAGTTCGGGTTCCTGAAGGAGATTCTCGTAGCCCCAGTTTCACGGATATCCATCATGCTCGGCAAGACATTTGGAGGGACAACGACCTCGATCATTCAGGGGCTAATGTTGCTTTTCGTCGCGGGATTGATCGGGGCGAAAATGCCTGATCCCGCTGGGTTTTTCTTGGTTTTACTTTTCATGATTCTTCTCGGCATAGGTTTCGTCGGTTTGGGTCTAGCGATTGCTTCGAGAATAACGGATCCAGTCGCGTTCCCGCTCGTGATAAATTTCCTCATCATGCCACTCTTTTTCCTGTCAGGGGCAATTTTCCCACTAGGTATGGCGCCTGAGTGGCTGAGGGTAATCGCTTACATAGATCCGGTGGCGTACGGGGTCGACGGCTTGCGGGGAGTCATGATTGGGGTATCTGAGTTTCCGATATGGCTTGACTTAGCAATTTTGGGGATTTTCTCGTTGGCCATGGTTCTATTGGGCGCATATTTGTTCAAAAAGATGTCCGCTTGATTCCGAGTCCATTAGAAATAAATGTGATATAGATAAACACATTGCGAAGTTAAAAATCCGCCAAAGTTAAAATGGTGAGATAATGCCAATTGAGGGATATGTGGAGTATAAAAAGCGAGAATTTTGTAACGACGTGAGATGTCCAGTGCAGCTAGCTCTAAACTCTCAAAAGGAGGGTTCGGAAGAATACGAAAAAATAAGGCAAACTTGTAAAACAGGGTGTAAACATACCACGTGGGGGTTCCATCACTGGTTAATAGAGAAAGGGTATTTAATCGTCAAACCTGAGAAATAAAGG
>JAOUPD010000081.1 GCA_029880065.1 Hadesarchaea archaeon | reverse complement strand
ATATTGAGGTATCATGGGAGAAATAGCAATTGAGATTGTAGAACTAGTTCTTAGCATATTGGTTTGCCAGGTTGCAGGCTTCATAGGCTCAATCTTCACCGTTCCATCGATTCGGACCTGGTACAAAAACCTGAAAAAGCCATCCTTTGCCCCGCCCAACAGGATTTTCGGCCCGGTGTGGATTACCCTTTACATCCTCATGGGCATATCCCTTTATCTCATACTGCGCGAAGGCTTGGGCAATCCGCAAGTGCAAGTAGGCATGGGAATTTTCGGCATCCAGCTAGTCCTGAATGTTCTTTGGTCCTTTGTTTTTTTCGGGAAGAAGTCCCTTCTAGGTGGGCTTGTAGCAATTGTGGTTCTCTGGGTTGCTATTTTGTTAACTATCATCAGTTTTCTTAATGTTTCGCAATTGGCCGGGCTGCTGCTATTACCTTACATTTTATGGTCGAGTTTCGCCGCGATTCTGAATTACTCAATACTGAAGCTAAATTGAGGTGCGACGTGGGCAAAAGGTATGATTTCTACAGCAAGCCCTAGGTAAAAAACCTGAACTGAGGTGTGACAGGCGAGATTGTTGGTTCCTTCCAAAAAAAAAAGATGAGTCCGCTCTTCAGCCCAAACCGTGCAATTTTAGGTCGGAATCCCGTCCGGCCCGTAACTAGGCGGGTTGAACCGTGAGGAACGATTTAATATCCACTCAAGCTAATTCCATAGAGAGGGCAAAAAATGAACATCCTATACTTCCCATTCGAGTTCCCACCGTTCTTCGTGGGCGGTCTGGGAACCTATGCGTTCGAGATGGCTAGGCGCTTTGCGAGGATGGGGCATAGCGTAACAGTATTCTCGAAGAACCCTGGAGACGCGATAACTCGGGATCTTTATGAGGGTGTGGAGGTACACAGGCCACGCGTAACTGATGTGGTCGATTTGCTGCCCCTAATAGTGCCCGAGGACATCAAGCGGTGGCCCACAGCCTCCCAAAATTACTTCGCCGATGTCCTCATGCACAACTTGTTGTCGGCAACTAAGTCGATAAATCTCCTAACGCAGATCGACAAGCGGAATTTCGACATCATAGTTGCCCACGACTGGCTCGATGCGATTGCAGGGATAGTATGTAAGAAGGCTCTCCGGAAACCGTTCGTTTTTCACTTTCACTCCACAGAACAAGGAAGAGTCACCGACGGTTCCACCACAGTCAAAAATCTGGAAAAGTTGGCGGGGACGATTGCAGACGTTATAATAACCGTTAGCTACGCTATGCGGGATCACCTCATATCGCTTGGCTACGACGAGAAGAAAATTCAAGTGATACCAAATGGTGTAGACGAGAAAAAATACAATCCGGAGAGCAGGAAATTTTCCCACGATAAAATCATGAAATTTAGAGAGAAGATAGGAGTGGGGAACGACCCGGTGATACTCTTCATCGGGAGGCTCACGTGGGTGAAGGGCGCCGATACCTTGGTTCGCGCAATGCCGATGGTCCTAAAAGAGATACCAAATGCCAAGCTAGTGATTCTCGGCAAGGGTGACCAAGAAGAAATGATCAAGCACTTGATAGGCCACTTGGGGATTCAAAACAACGTTAAGACAAATTTTGAATACGTAGACGAAAAAGAGCGGTTGCTTTACTACGCGGCCTGTAATATCGCTGTCTTCCCCTCGAAGTACGAGCCGTTTGGCATCGTGTGCACCGAGGCGATGAGCATGGAAAAGCCAGTGATAGTCGGAGCGAAAGGGGTTTCGGGATTAAGAGAACAAATCATACCCTCTGGTCCAGATAGGTGCGGGGCTCACGTCAACCCAGATGACCCTTACGATATAGCCAAATTCGCGATAGAGATGCTCAAGTCAGAGACGTTGAGGAAGGAACTCGGGAGGAATGCTAGAAAACGGGTCCTAGAAAGGTATACTCTGGACAAAGTGGCAGAGGAAACCATCGAGATTTATAAAGAATTAGCATGCGTGCCCGAATCCTGATTTTGTATGCCCGAGGAAGACTAGAGAAATCTTTCATCGAAAAACTAGATGTGGGATGAAGAATTTTGGAATTTTCAGAACCTGCCCTCAGGGATTACGAGGCCGCGATATCAAAGGAATGGATAACAACGAATGGCCTCGGCGGTTACTCGTCATCAACGATAATCGGGGCCAACACCAGGAAGTACCACGGGTTACTGGTAGTGCCCACCGCAACGCCTCCCTTTGATAGGAAATTGCTTCTCACAAAATTAGAAGAAGAGATTCAAACCGACTTGGAAACTTTTCGTCTTTCGGCAAACGAGTATCCTGGTTTAGTCTTCCCTGGTGGCCACATGCATCTCAAACAATTTTGTTCAGATCCGCTGCCAACATTTACTTATGACTTACCTGGCTTCCTTGTCAAAAAAACCATTTTCATGCCGTACCGGACCAATGCTGTCGTCGTGAATTACAAGGTCTGGAACATCTCGGACCAGCCGGCGAGAATATCGGTTCGCCCGCTTGTGAATTCTAGAGGTATCCATCAACTGACGAGGGCTGGCTCCATCGGCTTTGGACAGTTGGCGCGGCACAGGCAAGTCGAGGTGGCTGCAAGCTACCAAGGTGCTCCGACCCTAATCATCGGTTCAGACTTGATGCGCTATACGCAATCGGAACTGCCCGAGGAAGCGCGATGGTATAGAAACTTCGTGTACCGCGAGGAGAGGGAACGCGGGTACGAGTTTATGGAGGACCACTACTCGCCTGGAAATTTCCAGCTTGAGCTGAGAAGTGGCAAAAATGAATTCAACGTGTTTGCGGCTGGTGGATTCGGGGTTAGGAAAGGCTTTGAACTCCTCTACTCGGAAAAGCCGGAAAAATTTGAACGAGAGCACCAGGCCACTCTCGAAAGGCTGGATAACTTAATAAAAATAAGCGTGAAGATAAGCGCGATTGGGGGTACGAGCTGGGAAAGATACCTAGTCTGGGCAGCGGATTCTTTCATCGCTGACGGAAAGTTGATAGCTGGTTATCACTGGTTCGGGTGTTGGGGCAGAGACGCCCTGATCAGCCTTCCGGGTCTGACTCTGGTCACGGGCAGGCACGGTGCTGCTAAAGAGATACTGCTCGATATCGCGAATCGTCGAAAAGGTGGGTTGATACCGAACTGGTTTGAGGATAAAACGGCGGACTACAATTCCGCGGATGCCCCGTTACTTTTTATCTATGCCATCCACAAGTACCTGACCTACACAGACGATACCGCCATCGCTAACAAGCTGTGGGGCGTGCTGAACGAAGTAGTGGACAGTTATGTGCGCGGCCTGAACGAAAGTGTGAGGGTAGGCGAAGACGGGCTGGTCTGGAGCAACAGGGCTACCTGGATGGACGTGAAGGTTGGTGACGAGATGGTGACACCGCGGCTGGGAAAAGTTGTGGAAATCAACGCGCTCTGGTACAACGCCCTCCGGGCCATGGAGACAATAGCAGAAAGGATTGACAAAGTTTTCGAATTCGCTGGGTTTGCCGAAAAAGTCAGAAAAAATTTCCTTGCCGAGTTCTGGAATGAGGACAAGAGATGCCTATATGATGTAGTGGGAGACGACTTACGGGACCAACACATTAGGCCGAACCAGATACTTACAGTGAGCTTCCCCTTCCCAGTTGTAGTCGGGCAGCGAGCTGAAGAAATCGTCTCGATGGTACAGGAGAAGCTGCTCACCCCCTACGGGCTCAGAAGCCTTGAGAGAGGTGATCCCAGTTACAAAGGGGTATACAAAGGAAACGTCTTCGAGAGGGATTTCGCTTATCATCAAGGAACTGTATGGAGTTGGCTGATCGGGCCCTTCGTCACGGCGTTTCTGAGGGTTCACAAGGAAGTGGGCAGTCGAGAGCAGGCGATGCACTTTTTGCAAAGACTTGTCGGCAGCCATCTAACTGAGGCAGGAATCGGGACGGTGTCCGAGATATTCGATGGTAACGAACCCCATGCCCCGCGGGGGTGCATTTCTCAGGCTTGGAGCGTCGCCGAAATTCTCAGAGCCTACGTGGAGGAAATTAAGGGTAAAAGACCATCCTTCGAGAGTAAATATGGAGGCACCGCATGACCGAGGTCTGCCTAGCATTCGAGGTTCACCAACCTTTCCGCATCAACAATAACTTCAGCGAGGAAACCGCAAAGGGAAAGAGGTTAGAAGACCTCTTCGACCTCTACTTCGACAACATTTGGAACAAAATTATTTTTGAAAAAGTAGCGAAAAAATGCTACTTCCCCGCAAACAGTATAATTCTCGATAATATCGATCGTTTCAAAGGAGAGCGGAAAAAGTTCAAGGTTGCTTACAGCCTATCAGGGGTAGTAATCGAACAGTGTGAGCGGTGGGATCCTGACCTCCTCGACTCATTCAAGCAGCTCGCCAAGAGCGGCTGTGTGGAGCTCCTCTGCCAGACCTACTTTCACTCCCTCTCAAGCTTGTTCTCCGCCGAGAGGCAGGAGTTTATCGAGCAGGTTTCAATGCACAGACAGCTCATGAGGGACTTATTTGGGCAAACGCCGAACGTCTTCGAAAACACGGAGTTCATTTACAACAACTCGATCGCGCAAATCATCGCCAAACTTAACTTCAGTGGAATCTTCACCGAGGGGGCTGAACGCGTGCTTGGGTGGAGGTCCCCGAACTACATTTATTCCGCAAAAGGCTCTGGGATA
>JAOUPD010000080.1 GCA_029880065.1 Hadesarchaea archaeon | reverse complement strand
AGAGCCTGCAATCTATGATTATAGGGGAAAATTCTTTACACTCAAAAATGTTTGTAGTCCTCCCTGTGTTCAGAAACCCCATCCTCCAATATGGGTCGGAGGGGGGTCTGATGCCGCCCTAAGGAGAACAGCGCAATATTGCAATGATTGGGCACCATCTTGGTGGTTCCCGGGGTTGGCAGGCACTCCGAGTGTGGGGGTAAAAGAAGGATGGACCTGGGAATATGGCATAGAGAAATTGAAAGAATACTGCAAGAAATTTGGAAGGGAGCTCGTGCTTGGACGAGCACCCAAGGGACCGAAAGAAGTCGGATTAAATATGTCGGGGATGAACGTTAACATCAACCCAGACAAAGAAAAGGCTTTAGAAGAGGCACGACACTTCTGGCTGGATGTTAGGCAGGGACGGACTCAAGGAGCCGGTCCTTTAGAAATGAAATTGAAATATGCAGCTGTTGGAAATGCGGAGGATGTAATCGAGAAGCTCGAGGAGGTTTACAAGATCGGGGCCTACTGCATAACGATTTATCCTATGAGTACGGATTCAAAGTCTCAGTGGGAGAGGATAGAGAAGGAGGTACTCCCGAGTTTATAAATTTGAAAGGTGAAATCATATGCCGAGGAAAAAAGCTGGAGAGTTCCCAAGTCCTTATGAACTTTCTACTCCGAGTACCGAAGGCTGGGAAAGGATGTACCCATCAGGTTTGATATTCCCGAAGGAGAGAAGGAAAAAATTTGAGAAGTTAAACTTGAGTCTGCAACATATGCATTGGCCAAGAGCGATGAAACCTTTCGACTCTTGCGCCGTGCATTTCCCTGCTTCTAAAGGTCTGTCGGCTTACCAGCACAGGATATTTGTTGTTCCACCAAGCAGGGGTCTTTATTTTTATGTAGTAAACGGTTATCACTATGGCGGTGAAGCTGCACCACCTTATACTGACCCCAAGTTGATAGAGAAAAGATTGAAACTATTCTTACAAAGGATGATTTATTGCTGGTGGAACTGGAAGAAGATATATGGCAAGTGGAAGCGAGATATGATGAAGATGTTTAAAGAACAAGACTCCCTCCGTGAACAAATCCGCGATTTGCCCGAAATCGAAGATTTGGAGTTTTTCAAGGAGGTAAGGGGTATCACGAGCGCTCGAAAGCTTGTAGAAATTTACGATAGAGTCCTTCATTTGTATATGACGATGCAGGAGGGTTACCAATATCAATTCATAGGCGCGGCTTACGCTACTGATTTGACTTTCACCGATTTTTGCCATAAGGCCTTCCCCGGTATTGAAGACCGGACTATAGCAAAAATGCTCACGGGCGCCGAGTTAGAAGCTTTCCGTCCCGACGAAGAGGTGAAGAGGTTAGCGCACTTGGCCGTCAAACTCGGGTTGGCTTCCGACATCAAAAAGGCCACCGACTTCGAGGAGATGCGCTCGAAATTCGAGGGGACTGGGACAGGCAGGAAATGGAACCAAGAGTTTGATAAGAGTTCTTTCCCGTGGTTCAACATGATGGTGACTCAAGGAATATTCGCGTATAGCGATGAGGAGTGTTGGATAGAGAATCCTAATATCATCCTCGGCTTCCTGAAGAATTACATCGAGAAGATCAAAAAAGGAGAAACGATCGAGAGGGATGTAAAAGCTTTGAAAAAAGAGAAAAAGCAAATATTCAAAGAACACCTCGATAAGCTAAAAACCGATGCAGAAAAGGCAAGGTTCAAAGAACTCTATAATCTTGCAACCACATTTTACGAATTTGTTGAAGATCAAGTCGTATACATCAAGAGTGTTAATTATGCGCTTTTCCGAAGGAACATCAGAAAGTTCGCGGAGATACTTGCAAAGCATGGAGTAATCAAAGAGCCAGAGGATATATTTTACCTCAAATTTGAAGAAATAAAATCGGCCCTGGAAGACCTAGCCTGCTGGTGGGGAACTGGCGATCCCCCGAGCCTTTACTGGATTAATGAGATAGAGTGGCGCAAAAAGATTTATGAAAAGTTCGAAAAATGGGATCCTCCTCTTTTCGTGGGGCCGTGGAAGGAGGAAGTTACAGAACCATTCGTCGTTGTGCATGGTGGAATAACTACGGATATTGTGAACTTGTATCGGAAGCTTCCCAAACTTGAGGAAATAAAAGAATTGAAGGGCATCCCCGCTTCGACTGGTGTGGTTGAAGGGCCTGCGCGTGTCATTAAGGCAAGCAAAGATATTAGCAAAATACGCCCGGGGGAGATTTTGGTTTGTTCCCACACGACACCTGCTTGGACCCCTGCCTTTACGATAATCAAAGGAATCGTTACGAATCAAGGTGGAGCGATGAGCCATGCGGGGATAGTTTCCAGGGAGTATGGGATACCCGCAGTTCTTGGTACTTGGCTCGCAACATCTGCCATCAAAACTGGAACCCGAATCAAAGTCGACGGCGATGCCGGCGTCGTGACCCTTTTAAGGTAAAATTAAAAATTTTGCCTTGAAAGGATTTATAGTGAAATTTAAAAAAGTCTTAACATTCTAGCATTTGGGGTTTGTTCACCCCTCCCATTAGCCTTTCGACTGGGAAAATACTATAATAATTGTACACAACCGAGACGCCATAAACGTGAAACGAACTTTGCACTTATTAAACTTGTTTTAAAGTTTGTTTCGAATTTATGTGAAAAATCTATAAAAAAAAGAAAACTTTAAATATTCTCTTTTCCTATCCAAACTGATGACAGAAAAAAAGTTAGGTTATAATATTCGCATAAAAGCCGAAAAAGTAAACGTTGAAGTTAAAAATGAATATCTGGAGATAGCTAAAAGAGCTGACGATGCTGGTCTTTACTATCTGGCTTTTCCGGAATTCTTTGGGAGATTTGATCCAAGCAGAATCCATGTAGTGCCTTACATGGCTGCTGTTGCCGCTATAACCGAGCATGTTAAGATTGGTCCTGATGTTTTGCAGGTGCCCCTTCTTCACCCCAAGCATATTGCTGATATCGGTGCAAGCTTAGACATCATATCCGAAGGACGTTTCATCCTAGGGGTGGGGACGGGATGGGTTCCCTCTGAATTTGAAAATTTTGGAATACCATACGAAAAACGGGGGAGGATAACCAATGAATCCCTTGATATAATAAAGAAATTATGGACAGAGCCTGCAATCTATGATTATAGGGGAAAATTCTTTACACTCAGAAACGTTTGTAGCCCCCCATGTGTTCAGAAACCTCATCCTCCGATATGGGTGGGTGGACCTTCCGATGCCGCCCTAAAGAGGGCTGTGCGATACGGTAACGAGTGGGCGCCAGGCAATTGGTGCCCCACAGATTGCGGGATACCAGAAGAAAAGTGGAGTCTCGAGGAGCGCATAGAGAAATTGAAGGAATACTGCAAGAAATTTGGGAGGGAACTCGTGCTTGGGCGAGAACCCAAAGGACCAAAGGAAGTCGGATATAACGTAAGAGTCAATTTGAATATCAACCCTGATGAAGAAAAAGCCGTAGAAGAGATGCAACACTTCTGGGTAGACGTCAGAAAGGCACGGAGCCAAGGGGCAGGCTCGTTTGAAATGAAAATGAGATACGCGGCCTTTGGGAAAGCTGAAAAAGTGATCGAGAGGATTGAAGAGCTTTACAAGACTGGAGCCCACCTAGTGGTGCTTTACCCCTTGAGCACAGATTCGATGTCACAATGGAAGAGGGTTGAGGAAGAAGTGCTCCCGAGTTTATAAATTCACTGAAGTTTTTCGAACTTAAGGGAACCAAATGAATATTTCAATTTGTTGGTGCGGGTTTGACTTCGGAGGAACAATTCAAGATCCGAGCAAAGGTTACCAGTATACGATAGAGGCAATAAATGAAATTTATACTAAACTTGGAAAACCGGACGTCATCAATGAGAAGGTAGCGCGTTTCGATGAATTAATAGCAGAATATGAATACGATGAGCGGTTGATGGATGGGATAGAGCACGAAATAGAGTTTTGGAAAAGACATTACCGCTTTAAACGTCTTCAAGAGACAGCTATACATAAATTTTTTTCTTATATTCTCGACAACAATCAAGACGCTATCGAGCTTTATAGTAAAAAAAGGTTTAGGCATTTAAAACCTGCGGATGGACTTAAGGAATGTCTTACATATTTAAAAGACAAGGGGATTAGCGTCAATATAGTCTCAGATGTGGGAAGCGAAACAACGCTAAAGATCATCCCACATTTTCTAAGTATCCATAACCTAACCCCTTATTTCTCTGAGATAATAACCAACTACGGCAGAATTAAAAACGATGGAAATATAGATTTGAGCTATAAGGGAATGGGAAAAAGCGATGGCGCGATTTACAAAAAATTAGCGCAAGATTTACTTGAAATAGGGATTCAGCCCTCTCAAGCGTTGATAATCGGTGATCGCCCAGTAGAGGATGTGGACAAAGCAAAGGAAAATGGATTTAAGGCTATCCAATTTACGGGAGTTATGAAAAGAAGAATATCCAAAGTTGCTGACTACGTGATATCAGATCTAAGGGGATTGAAAAAGATTTTATAAACATGAATGAGTGATGGTGGATTATTTTGGAAGAAGAATATCCTACTCTGTCGTTGAAAGAACGTGATAGACGGTGGATAAATCTCAGGGAGTTAATGAAAAAGGAAAAAATGGATTGTCTCGTAGTTGCAGGATTAAGAAGTCGCGAGCAATTTGACCGTTATATCACAAATGATCTTAGCGGGGGCTTTGTTATCTTTCCCATTGAGGGAGAACCTATTTCGCTTTTACCCTCTATTTATGATATAACTTCCCACT
>JAOUPD010000017.1 GCA_029880065.1 Hadesarchaea archaeon | reverse complement strand
ATCGTAGCAACTCTCAACACCCGCACCGCTGTGCTCGCAGCGGCCAACCCAAAACTAGGCAGGTTTGAGAAGAATCTCACCATTGCGCAGCAAGTTCCCCTAGATCCCGTGATTCTCTCTAGGTTCGACTTGGTATTCATTATGCGCGACGAACCGCGCGCCGATCAAGATAGGACCATAGCTCATCACATCCTAGAACTGCACAGCGAACGCAAGAAATTAATCAAGCCACCTATCAACTTGGATTTCTTGCGCAAAATCATCATCTATGCGCGCCAGAATCTCGACCCGAAACTCGACAACAAAGAGGTCATGAAGACGATCGAGGATTTCTTCGTTGATTGGAGGGGGGTAGCTGAGCGAGGGGAGGCACCACTACCGATTACGGTGAGGCAACTCGAAGCTATTGTACGGCTGGCGAAGGCAAACGCCCGAATGAGGTTAAGCGATCGTGTGACCATTGAGGATGCAAATCGCGCGATCATGCTCATCAAACGTTCCTTGCAGGAGTCCGGGATCGACACCGAAACGGGGAAGCTGGATATCGATGTGCTCATGACAGGCAAGCCGAAATCCCAGCGAGATAACATCCGCCGTGTGTTGGATATCATCAAGGAGCTTGAGGGCCAGTACGGCGGGGCAGCGCCGGTCGAGGAAATAAAGCGTATCGCCGAGTCTGAGGGAATCAAACAGTCATTTGTGGAAGAGCTGATTGAGCAAGAGAAAATGAGGGGCCACCTGTACGAGCCGAAGCAGGGTATGGTCACACGAGCGGTGAAGTAAATGAGACGCGTTCGAGTCCTTAAGGATTTACCAGCGATAAAGTTGGTGGGCAGGCAGCTGGGCCCACTGGCGGAGGGGGAGGAAACACAGCTTGAGGCATGGGAGGCCGCAGTCCTTGAGCGTCACGGGATTGTGGAGTCCCTCCAGAAACTCACGCCAGCGGAGTTCCGGAAGCTCCTCTTGGCGGAGGAGCGTGAATCTGGGCTCACGCCTCTTCCAGATGATTTCTATTCGTCGGTTGTTCAAAAGATAGCATTTGCACGGGCGGCTGGGCAGCACGAGGAAGCAGAGGAGATCCAGACCCAGGTCTCAACCCTGATGGAAATTAGAATCCCAAAGTTGGTTCGTTTGGCGCTTTCTCCAGAGAGCGTTGGTCCCCTGCCGCCCCAAGAGCTATTCCTGATTAATCGCTTGGCCGTGGCACTAGATAGCTGGAACAAGCGATTGAAAGAATCATTTGAGAAGGTAGGAGAGGAGGTAGGTAGAAATGAGGAGATCGGAAGGCCTGTTCGACATGCTGTTGGAGACGAGGCCGATATTCAAAAACCGGGAGTATCTGCGACCGAGCTACACACCCGAGGAACTACCGCACCGGGATGAGCAGATTCATCAGCTCGCGCGGATACTTGTGGCCCCCCTACGAGGGGAAACGCCGTCGAATCTGTTCATCTACGGCAAGACGGGGACTGGGAAGACAGCTAGCGTAAAGTACATGATGAAGGAGCTGAAGCGCGTGAGCGATCGTGCGCCTCGGATGATTGAGCCGGTTTATCTGAACTGCGAGATAGTTAACACTCAGTACAGAATTCTCGCGACGCTTGCGAACATCTTTTTGGATAAGCTTAGAGAGCGCTACGGTAGGGAGTATGTGAAGTCCCTCGATTTTCCCGAAAGCGTTCCTATGACGGGCTGGCCGACTGACGAGGTCTACAGATGTTTCTTCAGGACGCTCGATCACGACCCACAGCTCGCGGTGATCGTGCTTGACGAGATCGACAGGCTCGTGCTGAAGAGCGGAGATGAAGTCCTCTACAATCTGACTCGTATGAATTCAGATCTGATGAAGGCAAAGGTGAGCATCGTGGGCATCTCCAACGATTTGAACTTCGTTGGCTACTTGGACCCCCGCGTTCGGAGCAGCCTTAGCGAGGAGGAAATCGTTTTTCCCCCATACAACGGGCTTCAACTCAAAGACATATTGGAAAGAAGAGTGGCAATGAGCTTTGCTGATGATGTGCTGGGTGAGGGTGTGATTTCGCTCTGCGCAGCCCATGCAGCTCGCGAACATGGTGACGCTCGACGAGCCCTCGACTTACTTCGCACCGCGGGCGAACTAGCCGAGCGTGAAAGTGTGGAGCTGGTCACCGTGGCCCATGTCAGGCGGGCCTTCGAGAAGATGGAGAAGGACAAAATGGTAGAAGTCGTCAGAACACTGCCATCGCAGTCGAAACTGGTACTTTTCAGCGTCGTGCTATTAACGGAGAAAAACTCGCGCAAGATAGTGACGGGTGATGTGTACACGGTATACCGCAAACTTTGCGTACAGGGTGGGTTGGACGTGCTAACGCAGCGCCGCGTCAGCGATTTGATTTCCGAGCTCGACATGCTGGGGATCGTCAACGCCCAGATCGTCAGCAAGGGTCGCTACGGGCGGACCAAGGAAATAAAGTTGAGCATTCCGCCAATCCAAGCTAGGGCGGCAGTTCAGGAGGAGCATCCCATCGGTATTGAAACGCTTCCAATTCCGCGGCAGCTGACGCTCGTGTAGTGGGTTTTATGGACGATGCCTCGTTGGTTCGCAGGTTCATGGATGCGGATATGCAGCTGACGCTGGATGCGCTCGACGCGCTGCGCAAGCGGGAGGACACGGGGGCCGCTGCCGAGCGAGTTTTGGTTAGCCTTAGGGAAATGGGAGGGAGACCCTTTCTAATAACGGCTGACCTCATCACAAAAATTCTGAAAGAAGAAAATATTGAAACAGGCCCCACACCCTCGGTTCCCCCAATCAGACCGAGCGTGCCTGAAGTAGAAGCTCCCACAGAGAGAGAAATTGCAGAAAAAGCACCTGAGTTCGCCCGCACAAAAGTCAAATTAAGGGCCAGCGAATTCGAACCCCGCGTCGAGGTGTTTAAAGATATCACCGGAAGGAGCTACACGGAAGGAAAACTGAAAGACTTTGTGAACGTGTTCAGAGATCGTTATGAGCGCTTGAGTCGCATCCTCCGGAAGCGCGTCGATCTTCACGACTCGGTCCCGATCAGTAGCCTGAAAAACTTCGAGGGAAGGGAATTGGTAAAGGTTATTGGAATGGTGTCGGAAAAAAGAGATACATCAGGGGGCCACGTAGTTTTAGAGATAGAGGATTTGAACGGTCGGGCATCGGCGTGGGTCTTCAAAGGGCAGAGGAAGCTCATGCAGAAGTCGGCTGAGGTGGTCGTGGATGAGGTAGTTGGGATTGCGGGGAATGTGCGGAGTGGGGACCGCGCCCCGCGATTGTTTGTCAGAGATATCATCTGGCCTGATCTACCTATCGCGCGCGAACTCTCCCGCGCTGAGAATCCTGCCTGCGCGGCGCTGATATCAGACCTGCACATCGGGAGCGAGATGTTTCTCGAAGATGTGTTCATGAAGTTTGTGAATTGGTTGCAAGGTGAGACTGGCAACGCCCAACAGCAGGAGCTAGCGAGCAGAGTCAAATATCTGGTTGTCGCAGGCGACATAGTTGATGGGGTTGGAGTGTACCCCCAGCAGGAGGAGGAGTTGCTCATCAATGATATCATCAAGCAGTACGATGCTGCAGCTAAGCTCCTGGCTCAAGTGCCCGAGCACATCACTATCATCATAGCACCTGGGAACCACGATGCCGTGCGTCCCTCCGAGCCTCAGCCGGCGATCCCAAAAGATATCGCTGGAGGGCTCTACGATTTGAACTCGGTTATGGTCGGAAATCCGGCGTGGGTATCGCTTCATGGTGTTAATTTTCTAATCTATCACGGCAGAAGCTTCGACGACTTAATAGCAACGATGCCCGGGTTGAATCGGCTGAAATCCACGCCTTCCATGATTAAACTTTTGCAGAAGCGACATCTTGCCCCGGTTTATGGAGGGCGCACGGCAATATCGCCAGAGCAGCAGGATTACCTCGTGATAGAAAAAGTACCCGATGTTTTTCATTGCGGCCATATGCACGTTTACGGATACGAGCGGTATCGCAATGTGGAAGTGGTTAACTCGGGAACCTTTCAGGAAACGACTATCTTCATGCGGCGGCTCGGGGTGAAGCCTACGCCGGGAATCGTGCCCGTCCTCGATTTACAAACCCGCAAAGTTAGGGTGATTCATTTTGCGTGAGCTCACTCAAGTGGTCGATAGAATTTCGGTCTTTATCTTGGACATGGACGGCGTGCTTTATCTCGGTAAGACGCCAATCAAGGGGGCTGCTGAAACTATTAGATGGCTTCGAAAGAGGGGCAAAAGGATAGTTTTCACCACGAATAGTTCGGCTGAAACCCGCAGAGCTCAAGCGCGAAAGTTGGCGCGCATGGGAATAGCAGCGCGCGAGTCAGAAATAATAACATCCGGATTTGTGGCTGCGCTTTACCTCAGAAAACGCTCGCCAAGAGCCAAGGTTTACATCGTCGGTGAGAAGGGGCTAAGGTTAGAGTTCGAGCGAGCGGGTTTGAAGCTCGTACCGTACGAGAGGGCCGAGGAGGCGACTCACGTGGTGGTAGGCATAGATCGTAAGGTGAACAATAAGAAGCTGACTGGAGCTCTGCGTGCTCTCCTAGGGGGGGCCAAATTCATCGCGACAAATGCGGATGCAACCTATCCAACCGAGGATGGGCTCCTCCCGGGGGCTGGGACGATGATCGGCGCACTCGAAGGATGCTCGGGCAAAAAGCCGAGCGTTGTGTTTGGCAAACCATCACCGCGAATGATAAAAATTGCGCTCGGAATCCTCCATTCAAAACCAAGTAAAGCGGCAATAGTCGGGGACCGCCTCGATACGGATATAATCGCTGGCAAACTCGCAGGAGTAACTACTATTCTCGTGCTTAGCGGCGTGAGCACGAGGCAAGATATTGTGAAATTCAGGAGGATGAAAATTATTCCTGATTTTGTTATTGATGGCATAAAGGATTTGGTGCACAGATGATAGTCGCTAACCAAGAGATGAAAGCTTACTTCAAGGAGCTAGAGCGGCAAATTAGTGAAATTTACGAGATAGCCAAGAAGGCTCGATCGTTAGGCCACGACCCAGAGCTGGAGCTGGAGATTCCCCAGGCTGAAGACCTCGCCGCGAGAGTCGAGAAACTAGTTGGACCTCCAGGCGTGGCGGAGGTGATACGCGGGCTGGAGAAAGAGATGCCGCGCGAGGAGCTGTCGCTGAAGATAGCTGAGATGATTGTTGACGGTCACTTTGGGAGATTCCAGGAGCAGCAAGCGGCCGAGCAGGCAGTCCGGACGGCGCTCGCGATAATTACTGAGGGCATCGCTGCAGCGGCGCCGCTCGAGGGCATAACCCACGTCGAGATAAGGAAAAATTTTGATGGTTCGCGTTATCTCGCTCTTTACTTCGCCGGCCCGATTAGATCAGCGGGGGGGACCGCAGCTGCGCTCGCTGTGCTCGCTGGGGACTTCGTGCGGCGAAAGTTGTATCTGGATCCCTACAAACCCACCGATAACGAAATCGAGCGATTTGTAGAGGAGGTGGATCTTTACGCCACCGATGTTGCCCACCTTCAGTACACCCCGCCGTCCGCTGACGACATCCGCGCCGCCGTGCGCAATATTCCCGTGGAGATAACGGGTGAACCTACCGGACGAGATGTCTCGGTAACCGCTTACCGCGACCTCGAGCGGATAGAGCATAACCTCGTCAGGGGAGGAGCGATTTTGGCCTTGGTGGAGGGGGTCCTGCAGAAAGCGCCGAAGATAATGAAGCACGTGAGCAATTTGAACATCGACGGCTGGGACTGGCTCTCCGAGTTAATTGCCAAAGCACAGGCAAAAGAGGAGTCCGCGCTGAGTTACCCCAAGGGAGATAAATATCTGGATGAGATAATCGCCGGCAGGCCAGTTTTTTCTTATCCGAGTCGGGAAGGAGGATTCAGGCTTCGCTATGGGCACGCTAGAAATACAGGTATAGCTGCGGTCGGAATCCACCCCGCGGCGATGACGATGTGTGATGATTTCATAGCAATTGGAACCCAGCTCAAGATGGAGCGTCCGGGCAAGGGCGGCGCGGTAGTACCCGTGGACTCAATCGAAGGGCCAATCGTCAAGCTCGACGATGGCTCAGTGGTTCAGGTGAATTCGGTCGAGCAAGCGCTTGAGCTCAGGGATCGAGTCAGCGAGATCCTGTCGCTGGGGGACATCCTCATTGGGTTTGGTGAGTTTCTCGAGAACAACCATCCGCTCATGCCAGCTGGCTGGAGCGAGGATTGGTGGGCCCAAGAGGTCGAGCAAGTGCTTGTGGAGAAGAAATTCGACGCGGACCTATCCCCTTACCTTTCACCCCCCTACTTAAAGCCCGCTCCATCACTAGCGGTGGAAATATCCGAGAAACTTGGGGTCCCGCTCCACCCCGCGTACACATACCTTTTCCACGATATCGGCATCGAGGAGCTCCGGGAGCTGGGCGGTTGGCTAGCGGGAGGTGAGCCGGAGTTCGAGGAGGGTAAGCTCAAGGGGCTTCGCTTGGTCCTGAATCAGACACCCAAGCGAGTGCTCGATGTCGTTGGGGTGCCGCATAGGGTCAAGGACGGGCATGTCTTGATTGATGATTGTGCCCTGCCACTCTGCAAGTGTTTAGGTCTGCTCAACGGGCAGCGTTTGACCAGCGAGCGCCTCGAAGAAACTTTGCGTGAGAACCCGGCGAAGGATGTGATGGAAATAATTCAAATTCTGGCTGGGTTCTCTGTGAGGCGGAAGGCCCCAACGCGCATAGGGTGCAGGATGGGTAGACCGGAGAAGGCAAATCCACGGTTGATGAGGCCCCCGGTGCATGTGCTTTTCCCCGTCAGCTTGCGCGGGGGGGCGACGCGCAGCGTGATAAAGGCGGCTGAGCGCGGGGAAATTTATGTAGAGGTGGCTAGGCTGGAGTGTCCGAAGTGCGGCACAGTGTGTTTCACACGAAAGTGTCCGAAGTGCGGCACGATTGCAAATTATAAGAAGGTGTGCCCCCGTTGTAAGCAGCCGATGAACGAGGAGCGTTGCTTCGCGTGCAATGTCCGCACGGAGTACTTCGACCGACGGAGGATTGAGCTGGAGCCGCTTTTTAATGAAGCACTGCAGCGATTGCAGGAGGAAGCGCCACCAGAGGTCAAAGGCGTCAGGGGCATGACGAGCGCTCATAAAATTCCCGAGCCTATCGAGAAGGGAATACTGCGGGCGAAGCACCATGTCTACGTATTCAAGGATGGCACCGTCAGGTTTGATGCGACCGATGTCCCGCTCACCCACTTCAGGCCGCGGGAGGGGGGCATGTCCGTGGAACGGCTGCGTGAATTAGGTTACGAGCGGGATTACAAGGGCGAGCCGCTGGAGCGGGATGATCAGCTCGTTGAACTAAAGGTGCAAGATATCGTACTATCGAACGCGTGCGCCGAGTATTTGCTTCGCACATCAAAGTTTGTCGACGATCTCCTTCAAAAGTTCTATGGGTTAAAGCCATATTATAACGCGAGTAGGCCCTCAGACTTGGCGGGGCATGTAGTCATAGGTCTCGCGCCACACACCTCGGTGGGCATCGTCGGGCGCATAATCGGTTTTACTGACGCGAATGTGGGGTACGCGCACCCGTTCTTCCACGCGGCGAAGCGTCGGGACTGTGATGGGGACGAAGATGCAGTCATACTTTTGCTCGATGGGTTACTCAACTTCAGCAAACGCTTCCTACCCTCAAAGCGCGGAGGAATGATGGACGCTCCGCTCATTCTGAACACCCGCATCAACCCTCGCGAGATTGACAAAGAAGCGTATAATATGGATGTGATGGAGCGTTACCCCCTCGAGTTTTATGAAGCTACACTTCGTTATGCGAGCCCGAGTGAACTGACGCAGATCATGGAGACAGTCGAGCGAAGGTTAGGGAGCGAGGGGCAGTATTGTGGGTTGAAGTTTTCGTTCGACACAAAGGATATCGCGGCCGGTCCTCGCGTGAGCCGCTACAAGACGCTCGAAACGATGGAGGAAAAGGTCGCGGCGCAGCTCGGGCTAGCCAGAAAAATTATGGCGGTGGACGAACGGGATGTCGCCGAGCGGCTAATCGAGCACCACTTCATCCCGGACCTCAAAGGGAACCTGCGGGCGTTCGCGAGCCAGCAGTTCAGGTGCACGAGCTGTAACTCAAAATATCGCCGTGTCCCGCTGAGCGGCCAATGCACGCGATGCGGGGGGAAGCTCATCCTCACCGTCACGCGCGGGGGCGTCGAGAAGTATTTGCAGGTGGCGATGCAGATAGCGCACGATTACGAGGCGAGCGATTATACAAAGCAGCGCCTAAGACTGACACAGCGAGATATAAAATCCGTATTCGAGAGCGATGCGCATATGCAAATGAGTCTTGCTGATTTTCTATAGCTAGCTGGCGAGGGGGTCACTTGAGGTTTAATCTGTATAATCAGGAGGGTCAGTGCGAGCCGTTGTGCTACTCATCTGGGAAGACGCAAATCGACTTGGTGGAGGAGATCTTGGAGGCCTTCCGCGGAAACGAAATCGTTTTTCTGAAGGGGACTGTTGGGAGTGGAAAATCCGTTGTTGGGCTCAGAACCATCCTCGAGTTCGGAAGGGGGATTGTCTCGGTACCCACGAAGGTCCTCTCGGATCAATATGCCGCTAGCTACGAGAGGGACAAGTACTTCATGAAAGATGGCGGACAAAAATCTAGGATAGGGATACTGAAAGGGCGCAGGAACTTCCGCTGCATGTACCAAGCGGATAAAAGAAGAGAAATTACGTGCGACAATAGCAAACTTCCTTGCAAGAGACCTGTTGACTGGGAACATGGGGAGAAAAGAATTGACGCCCTGCGGGAGTGCCCCTACTGGGGATTCATTTTTTCGAGCGGTTTGGCTGATTCTATAAAGAACGCAGAAAAGGTGTCCTATCAGGGAATAACGGGGAAGTGGACTTGGTGTAAGAGAGGTGAATGTCCCTACTGGAAGCAGTTTCAGGCTTACGTGTTTTCGGACGCCATTGTGATGAACTCCGCGAAGTGGGCCTCGGAGGTTAGCATAGGGAGGCTGCCAGAGGTATCTATCACGGTCATCGATGAGGCGGATGAGTGGTTGGACTCACTCGCGGTAAGGGTTTCGCTAACTGTGAAGACGATTGGAGGAGTGAGAGAGAGGATCAGACGAAATATGATGCTAGACTATGGTGATGAGGAAAAGGAGCTGCAAGAGAGACTAGAAGAACTTCGAAGTCTGTGGTCGGAAACCCTTGATGGAAAGGGAGACCCTCTGAAGCTGGTTGAGTTTTTGACCGCTCTGCTTGAGGAGATTGACGAGACCTCTGGGAGGTTGTACTGGAGACTGAAGTCGGTTTTGGAACACAGGGATCACGCGGAGTGGGAGATTGGAGAAAAAGGGATTGTCTACTTCGTCCCAGACCCAAAAATTGTTCTCCAGAGAATTCTCGAAAAGGTAGGTGGCAAGTGGCTCCTGATGAGCGCTACTACTCAGAGCAAGGATGTTTTGAACGATGTGTTCGGGATAGCGCCAACTTTTGTGGAGGGTGAAACCAAATTCCCAGGGGAGCTCGTCCAGAGGAAGCTCGGCTCGGAAGAGGTCATCAATTATCGAAAATGGATGAATGACGGTTTCAAGCAAAGATATTGGAATACTCTACGTGAAATCATGCAGGAGGCTAAGCGCCCGGGTTTTGTGCCTGTCCACGCCCACAAGTACCTTCCCCCGAGTTTGAGGAAAAAAGTGCTGGAAAGTGGTGATGTTTGTTATCACAAAGAGGTCATGCTCAGCACCAAAATGGACAGAGGTGCCGACCTCAAGGGTATGAAAAGCGTCATCATTTTGAAATTTCCGTACCCCGATAGTGAAGACCCGTTATTGAAAGGAATGCAGCGCCGCCTCGGTGCGGAACCCTTTCGGCAGTACTACAGGGACATGGCCGAGAGGGAATTCGTCCAGCAAATTGGAAGGACGTTACGCTCGGATGATGATGTGGTCGAGTTCTGGAGCACAGATAACATGTGCCATGTACAGTTGAGGCGGTTGTGGAAAGGTTCGATAGTTGTGGAGTGAAATAACGGTGAATAGATTTGCACGTGGTCTATCTACCACCTATTGATTTTTTACCACGAGGAACAAAAACTTGGTTGGGCCGGGGTGGCAGAGTCAGGCTAATGCGGCAGCCTCGAGAGCTGTTGACCCTTTGGGTCGTCAGGGTTCAAATCCCTGCCCCGGCGCCATCAGGACTTTTAACGACGTTGCCGCACAATATCTAGTGGGCCGCCGTGGCTCAGCTGGTAGAGCGATCGCCTCGTAGCCTGTCGGGATAGCGATAGGTCGTGGGTTCAATCCCCACCGGCGGCTCCACGCTTTGAGTGCAAGGTCCACACCCGGAACAGAAAGATTGGTATTTCGTTGAGGAATATAATTCTGGGGCCGGAAAAAAGAATCCAAGTTGGTTTTAAAGCACCAAAAGAGTTTCCTAATCCCTAACGAGTAGAAGTATTTATCTCTCGTTGGTTTTGCATGAAAAATTAATTTATAAACGAGTTATCACGTTACAATAGCTGGTAAAAGGCGATGATAAATTGAGTATTTTACAACCATTTGGAAAATTCATCGCTCGTCATTTGGTTGTCAAGTGTAAAAAATGCGGGAAAGAAAAGCTGCGGTCCGCTTTCGATTACTATGCAGGGAATGGTGGTAAACAATGCATTAGCTGCAGGCTAACTTCCAATCTAATGAAGCCGTTGATTCATCGGTTCTTTAGTGAAATGTCCGTTTCTGAAAAAGTTACTAGGCAACTGGTGAGTGATTCCCGGATGGCCAAGAGCATGTTGAATGCTGTTAAAGGAGTGGCGAAATTTGGTATCAGAAAACCTCAGCCAGCCGGAGTGCCAGTAGTCATAGTTTGGAATTTTACAAATCAATGCAATCTCAAGTGTTTGCACTGTCATCAAGACTCGCGTCCCATGCTGAACCGATTAGAATTGACCACTTCTCAAGCCTTGAAAGTAGTGGACAATATGGCAGATGCTGGAATAAGCATTTTGACTTTTTCAGGTGGCGAACCCCTGATTAGACCAGACCTGTATAAAGTTGCGAAATATGCTACCGATATGGGTATTTTTTGCTCGATTTCGACTAATGGAACACTCGTTACACGTGAGATTCCAGAAAAATTGTACCGAGCTGGTATAAAAAGCGTAGAAATTGGATTGGATGGAGTTAGTGCAAAAGCACACGATTTTCTAAGAAATACTCCCGGTAGCTTCAATACAACCATCGAGGGACTAAAAAAATGCGCAAAATTTGGAAAATTTCATGATATCGCAATTGCAACCACCCTCAACAAAATGAACGTTAAAGAGATTCCACAAATCATAGATCTTTGCGAAAATCTTGGGGCGACAAAATTTTATTTAAATAGAATTATCGCGGCGGGTAGAGGAAAAAATGCGACCCATCTAGATGTTTCTCCCAAAGAAAAGATGGAAGTGCTCAATCACCTTTATGACCGATTTGTTCTGGCTGTGCATGGGAACGGGATTAGGTGTTATACTCGGGGGATGACTTATTTTGCTCGCCTCTGCCATCAACGCTCAAACGGGAATTTTTTCCCAGTTAGCGAAGTTCTTTCTGGGTATGATACAATATTTAAAGAGGAATGGTGGAGCGAGATATCCAAAATTATAAAAACTTTTGCAGAAGGATTCGGAAGTTGTTCCGCCGGGCTCACATATGCGGGGCTGAGTGCTGAAGGAGATCTCTTGCCGTGCGTTCCAGCACCGATAAAATTGGGTAATTTATTGGAAGAGAAGCTGGAGGATATCTGGACCTATAATGAGACTTTGAATTATATTAGAGACAGGCGATCATTGAAAGGAGTATGTAGTAAATGTGCTTATAATGGGCTGTGTGGCGGGTGCAGGTATACGGCCTACGAGGGTGTAGGGGACTGGCTCGACACGGATATATCCTGTCCTTACGGTGCTAAATCATCCTTTCATTAATTAGTATTAAGATTTTATCACTCAGCGGACGGCCCCACCGGCGGCTCCAGAAGTATAAAAATAGAAGATTATACCCCAAGACTCTAAGATTGCTTTCTCTTTTTAACGAACACCACGGCCCCAATCCCTATGGCGACGATAATAACCGCAGCTGCGATCCACAAGATTGGAGGCTCTGAAACCTCGGTGAGTTCAATCGTTGCAGAACCACCCGTCGACCCGATATATGTGCTTCCTACGTATTTTTCATCAGAGGTCTTGAAGTAGATCGTTTGATTGGCGAGTTCGGAATTGTCTATTATAATTTTCCCCTCGTTGTCCGTTGTGCCCAGATAGTTAGTTTCTTGGCCACTTGAAAGGCCGTAATAAATTTCGGTGTCGGTGAGTAGACTTCCGTCGGGCGCACAGAAAGTTAAAGTGGCAAAATAAACGGTTGGTAACTTTCTACTAAACAAATAGACTTTACCAGCCCCTATTGCTGCAATGTAATTACCATCGGAAGAAATTGAAACTGTTTTCCTTTTAAAGAGATAAGTAGGGGCAATTTCATGACTCCAAAGCATGTCGCCTGACTTGTCAAAGAGGTAGATCTTGTTGTCGTTATTTTGGGTAATTATATAGCTCCCATCTGAGGAAATTGATATCCATCTGATTGGGCCCCCGACCTGATGGACCCAGAGTGGAGCTTCGCCCGCGCGACGAGAGAATAGACCGACTTTGTTGTCCCCGCTCCCAACCGCGACGTATGAGCCATTTGAGGAAATCGCAACTAATATGGGGGGATATTCAAAATCATTATCGTTAAAGTTCTGAAGTGGCGCGCTACTTGAGGGTGAAAGCAAAGGGACAAAATTGCCGCCCCAGTGGAAGACGCATGAACCGTCCGAAGACATGGACAGGTTGTAATACAAAAATGTGTGCCTAGTACGGTACTTGTAAATCGGAGTGTTGCTCGTGCGTGAAAACATGTAGAGACAACCATCTTCACTCCCTGCTGCCACGTAGTTTCCGTCTGATGATATGGCAACCCAAAAAACACTACCGCCTGTCTGGTAACTCCAGAGTGGCGAGTTGCCGGAGTTGTGGAACAAATAGACATTATTTTCAAGGTCCCCCGCCACGATATAGTTACCATCAGAAGAAATCGCAATTGATTCGGTCTGCCCCCCAGTTTCGTAAGACCATAGTGGAGTACCACTTGACCTACTGAAGAGGTAAACCCTATGATCACCAGAGCATGCAACCGCAATATAATTGCCATCCGCAGAGATTGCCACCGAGCGAATAGTATAGTTATCATAAATCCATAACGGGGTGTTATCCTCCTTAGAAAAGAGGATGAGTACACCCGCAGCACTACCCGAAACTATGTAATTCCCATCAGATGAGATTGCTACCGATTCAATTTTATCGTCAGTCTCGTAGCTCCACAACGGCTGCTGTTCCTCCGTTGCACCTGCTTGCGGCACCGAGCCAAGGTAGGAAAACACGAGCACGAAAACTAACCCACTGATAATTGCTCGTTTCAAGTCTCAGCCTCCAACTTTCTATCCGCGTTCCCTTAATAAAAACAGGCTCGAGTCATGGCGTTGTTATCAAGGCGTAGGATGTGGGGTCTTTTAAATGTCTGATTTTCTACTTTCATTCCGAAGCCCACCGGCGGCTCCATTTTTAAAGTGCGCTTGGTCATCTCGGGAATGCAGGCTCACCCCTAACCCCGAGCTCGCTGCAGATCGACTCGATCTTCGAGCATACGCGACGCCAGTTTTCCGGATCTCGTGAGAGGTTAGGGTACCTTTTTACCAGTCCTGGACGCTTTTTTTCAAGCACTGGCGTAAGCCTGTCGAGTACCCATCGCCTCAGGTTGAGCCGGTCGTAGATTAGCCTGCTATTCGTTCGTTTGGCAACCTCGACTACTCGTCTGATGTTTTCCTCGCTATCGTTGATTTCCGAGATAATCGGCCCTAAAAAGATCCACGTTTTAACGCCGCGTGCCGAGAACTCTTCGAGCACTTGTGCACGTGCATCGGGTGGTGAAGCGTGAGGTTCAAGCGCGCCTGCTAGCTCGGTATCCATTGTCGTTATCGTTACCCCTACTTCAAAACCTCCGGGCTTGATTAGATCCTCGTCACGTAAAACCAAGTTGGATTTTGTCTGGATGCATACATCGAAACCCCCCTGTGAAAGTAGTTCGATACATTTGCGGGTGAGTTCGAGTTTGGCTTCTAGTGGTTGGTAAGGATCGCATATCGTGCTAACCCCAACCGTGCCGTGTGGTTTTTTTCGCAGCTCTTTCGCTAGCATCTCGACGATATTTTGTTTTGCCCGCACGAACTTTCCCCAATTTATCGCAATCCATTCGTTGCGGAGGGTCGAGGGCGAGTAACAATAGACGCAGCCGTGCTCACAGCCAAGATAAGGATTAAGCGAGTAGCGCAATCCAGGCAACTTGCTTGGTGAGAGAGCGGTTTTGCAGATGATGGACGAATATTCGACGCTCACGCGACAAACTCCGTGATTTTTTTCTGGAATAAAGCACGTTTTAACATCTCACTATTTTCGATCCACTTGCGCAGCGGGATAGTAAGTTTCGTTTGCGCATGATTTAGTGCTGCTTGAAAGGTGTCGAACTTCTGCGGCTCGCTCTGCACAGTTTGCCGGACGCTTTCACGCACATTCCAGACGCCCACGGGTAGGATGTAGCCGGGATGAATTTCTCGAAGCACCAGCGCCGAAGCCTGCCTCCGCTCCTGATTCAACCTCTCGGCAACCGCCAGCCTGCAAGCGTAGTAACACCCACCAACATCGGGGTAAGTCGTCCGGCCCCGGTAGGGCTCGAAGTCCCCCATTATCGCTGGGGCAGCGGCACTTTTGTCGGGATTCCAAGTGGTGCCCGGGAACCACGCCTCGATCCATTCGAAGCTCCAGCGTTCAGGCATCAGGATTGCGACGAATCGATTGTCAAGGTGTTCGAAGGAGTAGACGCGATACTCGTCGATTGTATTGTGCTGCTTTATTCGATTGATGAGCTCAAGCGATAGGATCGAGTCGACCGCTGTGATGCTCCACCGGGTCGGGACAAGCTTCCTACGCTTTTGAAAGCCGAACATGCCCAAGCTGAAAGCCCGTTGGATGCGCGTGACCAAAACATCATCTTCGTAGAGCCCGACGACCGCATCGGCCGCCTTAAAGTCGCGATCGTAGAATGCGCGTTCTATTCTGTGATCAACACTCACATCTGAAGTTTTGAATGATCTCAGAGGCGCGGAGGGACCGAAGGGCTGGGACTCCCCGCTCAGGGTTATAACCTTGTTAGGAACTCTCGTGAGCATGGCTTCAGCATCGACAGGCCGCTTTCCCATCGCCAGCTCCTGAAGCGTATCAAGCAACCTCCCGCCAGATTGGGCGTTGTACACGCTTGCCCGTACCTTCCCACGGATTAGGGCGAAGCGATAATCGATTATGTCTTGAATGCTTTTCCCAATCCACAGCTCAGGGGTGTCGAGGATTTCGGTGTCGCCTCGGTAGGGTGGCACCATGGGGCCGATGTAAACTTTGGGATAGCCTATGCGCCCGACAAACACCCCGGGGGGCGTCGAGCCTTGGATGTGTGGAG
>JAOUPD010000016.1 GCA_029880065.1 Hadesarchaea archaeon | reverse complement strand
ATCTCCCGTCGGTTCTTTCCAACCGAACGGTTACGGCCTTTATGATACGGCTGGCAATGTATTTGAATGGGTTTACGACTGGTACGAATATGGCTATTTTTCCCGCAGCCCGCAAAACAATCCTACCGGGCCAGCAAGTGGTGAAGGTAAGGTAATTAAAGGTGGTGGTTGGTACCTGTGCGAGTGCTATACCAGACCGGCCTACAGAGAATCAAGAGAAATACCACACCGTGATCATGGACTTGGATTCCGTCTTGCCCTTGATTCAAAACAGGCGGAGAATTCACTCTCGATGCTATTTGTCAACCTTTGCTATTTACCACTCTTTTTTTCTTAAGAAGTCTCCAGAATAAGGACTCAAAAAATTTAAGGGGAAATCTAAGAGGGTAAACGCTCCTCTGTATCCTTCCTCATTTAGCCGATAAGCTGCTCTGGCGCAGGCAACTAAAATGCTGGCAGTGAACTCTGAATTATTTTCTAACTGGCATTTGTATTCAAGAATTTGTCTGTTACCATCACCCGTTACTCCTGATGTAAAAACGAAACCACCGTGAGGAAAAGTAGAATGTTTTTTCATTTCTTTCTCAGTGATGAATATAACTTCTGTATCGTATCCCTCGAAGTATTTAGGCATCTCAGTTATTTCCTTTCTTATTTTTTTTAAGTCCGCCCCTTCTTCTGGAACAACATAAACCACCCTTTTGTGCATTTCTCTTTTTGAAAAATCAGGGGTATCGCCGGCCCTTATGCGTTGAATTGCCTTCTCTATGGGGATAGTATACTGTATCGCATCCGAAACTCCCTTAACTCTTCTCGCTGCATCTGAATGACCAAGACTGACCCCTTTGCCCCAAAAGGTGTAACGCTTACTTTCAGGCAAAAAAGCACCCCCCAAAACTCTTTCGAGAGAGAAAATACCAGGATCCCAACCAGCAGAAATTATGGATACGTTCCCGTGTTTTTTTGCGATAGAATCCATTTTCTTAAAATAACTTGGGATATCCACATGCGTATCAAAGGAATCTACTGTATTGTATTTTTCTGCAAATTTTGCCCCCTGAATTGGCATGTCTTTTTTGGAACCCCCACAAAGAACTGCCACATCTATTTCAACGCTTTTAGGAAGGGATTCATCAGTATGAAAAACGTGAACATCTTTAATTTCTTTTCTCACCTGCTCTGGTCTTCGAGTCAAAATAGCCACTAATTTCATATCTGCATTTCTTTCGATAGCCTTTTCTACGCCTCGTCCAACATTGCCATAACCGATAATGCCAACATTTATCTTTTTCATCTTCTCACCGTTCTTCTGTTTTTAAAATTTAAAAGTTTTATCCAAGGCTGCAAAATAAAGCCAATTCCACACTGATAATGGCAATCACAGTAACAACAATTACTCCCGTTATAACTGGGCCTCTCTCTCCACATTATTCAAGCAGCTCGTATGTTGTAGTTCGCTGGTGAGGCACGCGCCCTAATTCCAAGATGAGCTGTTTCAGCTGCTCGGGAGTCATCAGCTGTTGGTTTACTCCAGCTGCCCGGGAGATATTTTCCTCAAACAGAGTCCCGCCCAGATCGTTTGCCCCCGCTGTTAACATCAGCTGAGCTCCGCGTGGGCCAAGCTTCACCCACGAGGTTTGAATGTTGTTGATGAAGCCAGCGAGCATAAGTCTTGAAACTGCATGGACGCGGAGGTTTTCTTGGACGCTTGGAGATGAGCTGACCAATCCACCGCGCCAAAGCTGTGTATTGTGGAACATGAAAGGTAAAAGGACGAATTCGGTGAATCCTTGGGTCTCACGTTGGATTTCGCGGATTAGGGATAGATGTTGGGCCCTCTCTCGCAGCGTTTCCACGTGCCCGTACATCATCGTAGCTGTCGTTGGCACACCCAAGCTATGGCAAGCTTTGATTATCTCGACCCACCGGCTCGTGGGTATCTTCTTCGGGCAGATGATTTCTCGAACACGGCTGATGAGGATTTCAGCTGCCGTCCCTGGAACCGAATTCAGCCCCTCGTTGTGAAGCTTTTTGATGATCTCTTCGACAGGCAGCCCCTCAAACATCGCGATTTTGTCAATTTCGGAAGGGGAGAAGGCGTGAATGTGAATGCTTGGTGAGACATCTCGCACCGCTTTGAGGATGCCGATGTAGTCTTTCAGGCCAAACTCCGGACGTAGTCCACCTTGGATGCAAACCTCTGTTGCCCCAAACTCAATTGCCTCACGAACTTTTGCTGAGATCTGTTCATGAGTGAGCATATAAGCGTCGGGATCGTCGGGTGAGCGTTGAAAAGCGCAGAATTTGCAGCTTCCCGCGCAAATGTTGGTGTGATTAATGTTCCTATTTATTAAGTAAGTTACAATCTCCCCAACATTTTTACGCCTCACTTCGTCTGCTGCACGGACGAGTGCCCAGAGCTCTTCGCCTTCGGCCCTTAACAGCCGTTCACCATCGGCCACACTCAGCTCCTCGCCTGCCAGTGCCTTGCTCAAGATTTCCGAGAACTCAGGAGCAACAGGGTCGATATCCATCCTCGTTCTCGAACTCACGAGCATGTTTTCAGAATCCCCCAATATTGCGTTTTGAATCTCTTCCGGAATCTTTTACTATAAACTTGATATTTCCTAATTTCTTCTTGTAGTTTGGGAAACAATCTACCCAGTAACCATTCGTCTCCTATTTTTCCAAGCAGTTTCATTGGAATCGTTAATCAATCCATGACTGCCATTAATATATATTTTACTATTTTTTTAATACAAATTTTATGTTAAAATTAATTTAAAAAATTATTTATGAATAAAAAATTAATGATGTTGTATGATTAGAAATATGAAATCGAGCAGCAAACTAGATTTTAACGAATTATCAAATAACGTCATTTCGAGAAGGTTATGTGTGGATTGTGGTGCATGTGTTGCAGCTTGTCCATCAAATGTGTTAGTGTATGAACAAGGAACGAAGCTTGTTGGAGAATGTAAAAATTGCGGAATTTGCACTCGTGTGTGCCCACGCTACAAATCGTTAGTTACAGAGATGGAGAACTTCGTGTTTGGTCGACAGAGGAAAATTGAAGAGGACTTTGGAATATTTAAACAAGTCTTAGTTGCGCGGAGTACAAACGAGGATATATTACGAAAATCTCAAGATGGGGGAGTCGTTACAACCCTATTGATATCCGCTTTAGAGTCTGGACTCATCAACGGTGCTATTACCTCAAGGGTTGACCCTACGAATCCTTGGTTGCCGTTGCCATCCGTTGCTACAACTCCCGACGAACTGATAGCAAATGCTGGAACTAGATACTCGCCGTCTCCGGGACTTATCGCTTTAAAGGACTGCTTGAAAGCTGGCCTAGATAAGATAGCTTTCGTGGGAACCCCGTGCCAAATTCTGGCGATTCGTAGGATTCAAAAGTTTCTTCCAAAATATGCAAAGAGTCTCGTGTTTACAATTGGGCTTTTTTGCGCGGAAAATTTTTCCTACAATGGCTTAATGATTTCAAAAATTCAAAATGAGCTTGGAATAAATCTTAATGACATCAAAAAAACCAACATAAAGGGTAAATTTCTGATATATCTAAAGACCGGAGAGGTACAAGAGATTTCACTGAAGGAAGCAAAGAAATTTGTTATACCATCTTGCCAGTATTGCGGTGATTTTTCCGCTGAGCTTGCAGATATCTCCTGTGGTGGAGTGGGTCTGGACGGTTGGACCTATACTATAATCAGGACAGATGAGGGTTCTAAGGTTTTTGATAATGCTGTGAAGGGTGGCATGCTTAGAGTCGAATCACCAGGCGAATCTCCAACAAAACTTTTAGTTAAAATGTCGAAGGGGAAAAGAAGTCGTGCCAATCGCTTATCAAAAGATTCATAATTTTTAACTCTAAAGTTCTCTTCTGCGGGTAAGGGATGAAAAGGAAAATCGTTATGACATCTACTCTAATTCTAAATCAATCAGTTTTTCTTTAGTTGGCTTGCCGTTTTTGCTCGGACTCAGACGATGATCACAGCAGCTCGACTTCCGTACCCATGCCAACTTTTTCAGCTTTTTTATAAACTAGCCACGCAGTTGCAATGTCTTGAATCGCCAGACCGGTCGAGTCGAAAACCGTTATCTCGTCTCGTGATGTACGACCGGATTTTTTCCCGCTAACTATCTCACCGAGTTCAGCGTGTATATCCTCGCGCGCCAACATGCCTTTTGAAAGGGGAACGTTTATCTCACCGCTGTGTGACGCTTGCTCCCAGTTGTCTATAACTATTTTAGCTCGTTTCAATATCTTGGGGTCAAGTTCCTGCTTGCCCGGAGCATCCGCGCCTATCGCGTTGATGTGCACACCCTCTGATACCCAGTCGTTCATGACAATGGGACTCTTGACTGGCGTGGTTGTCACTATGATGTCTGCGCCTTGGACAGCTTCCTTAACGTCGGTTAACTTTATGCTGATACCAAACCGTTTTTTCACCTCAGAGGCGTATTTTTCCGCGTTCGCCTCAACCTTGTCGCTTACCCTTAATTCTTCAATCTTGAAAATCTCGTTTAGGGCTAAAAACTGAGTCATAGCTTGTGCTCCAGCCCCAATCAATGCAACCACACGAGAGTCCTCCCGCGCTAAGTGCTTTGCCGCCACAGCACCAGCAGCCCCAGTCCTCACATTGGTAATAGTTGTGCCGTCCATGATCGCAAGGGGGGCGCCAGTTTGTGGGTCAAGCAGCACGATAGTTGCCATCACCGTAGGCATACCGTGCTTACTAGGGTTTTGCGGGTGAACGTTGACAATTTTTACTCCCGCCGCTTCAGTGTCTTCAAGATAAGCAGGCATTACCCTGAAATCGCCATCGTAGCGGTTGAAGAATATATATGATTTTGGAGGCATCTGGGCTTTCCCAAGTCCTTTTGCTCGAAACGCCTCCTCTACGGCTTCGATAGTCTCACGTATCGAGATGAGCTTTTCGACATCAGCTCTGGAGAGCAACAATACTTTCAATTTAGCACCTTTAGCCAATATGAATTCTATGTTTTAAATTTTTCTGTAAAAAAATATACAGGTATTTATGTCGTGATTGTCCCACATCATGTCTAGACCGACCTGCACAAACTGCTTGTGGACCTCCGCTTTTCGCCCCAAGCACGGTTCTTAACGGCCAGACCTCGCGAAAAAGTAAGTCTAAATACAAGCCTCACCAATTTTTAGTCGTGGCCAGGGTGGTGTAGTCTGGTTAACATCCGGGACTGTGGAGAGTTTTTCTTGCAGATATCCCGTGTGTCGGGTTCAAATCCCGACCCTGGCCCCATCCCTACAACTTAAGAGCTGGAGGACAAGATTTCGTTGGGCACACCATGACTCGCCCTTATGTGATTCTCAACGCTGCGATGACGCTTGACGGCAAGATTGCGACTGTGGCTGGAGACAGCAAGATTTCATGCGAGAGGGACCTAAATCGCGTCCATAAACTCCGTGCAAGCGTTGATGCCGTGATTGTGGGGGTTGGCACAGTTCTAGCTGACGATCCTTTGCTGACAGTCCGGCGGGTGAGGGGGAAAAATCCCGTCCGCGTGATTGTCGATGGCGAGGCAAGGACGCCGGTCAATGCCCGAGTTCTTAACGGTTCAGCTAAGACCATTATCGCCGTGTCCAAGCGGGCCCCCAAGCGAAAACTTAAAGAACTGCGGGTGGCTGGGGCTGAGGTCATCGTGGTTGGCAATAGGAAGGTTAAACTGCGTAGATTGCTTAAGCGACTTCGCTCACTGGGGATACGCAGGCTCTTGCTTGAAGGGGGTTCGACCATCAATTGGGCAATGCTCAAGCAGGGGTTAGTAGACGAGGTGTGCGTAGCTGTAGCGCCCCGGATAGTGGGTGGAGCTAAGGCGAAGTCCTTGGTCGGTGGCGCTGGGTTCGCCGATGTCCGAAATGGTGTAAAGCTAAAACTCCTTAGCGTCAAAAAAATTGGAAAACACATCCTTCTCACTTATCGGGTCTGGGGGGCCAGGGGTGCTTCGAAAGTTAGATGACCGCCTTTTCCTCATAGGTGTCGCGCATGTCCTGCCGAAGAGCGCGGTGGAGGTCAAAGAAGTCATTGTAGGGGTGAGGCCGGAGGTTGTCGCTGTGGAGCTCTGTTCAGCCCGCTACTTAGCGCTCACCCAAGGTCTCAAACGGCCAAGCATGCTCGAGGCAGTACGCGCCGGGGGGGTCAGGCTGTCCCTGCTTAACGGCCTGCTTTACCTCCTCCAAAACAGGTTCTCGCGTCAGACGGGCATGCCAGCTGGCGAGGAGATGCTAGTCGCAATCAGGCACGCCAAAGAAATCGGCGCGCGGGTGGAGCTGATCGATCGAGATATCAGCATAACCCTGCAGCGGCTCATCAATCGCATGTCTTGGCGGGAACGTGTAAAGCTGTTTGCGGAACTCTTACTGGGCCTCCTCCCCTTTGGAAAGCGTGTGGAGCTCGAGCGGCTCACCGACGACCAAATCGTCGCTTACTTGCTGCAGGAGTTGAAGCGGACCTCGCCAACCGCCTACCAGGTGTTGATCGGGGAGCGCGATGCTTACATGGCCTCGAGGGTAGCGATGCTTCTATCCACGAGCACCGGTAAAGTGGCATGTGTGGTGGGCGCTGGGCATGTGCCTGGCATTTACGAAAGACTGAGCAAGGGGCTCTCTGGAAGCTGGAGAATGAGTGTGGAATACGAGGTCGGTGGTTAGGACATTTTGGTCGCCCTGATCTCGCTCACGGGAATCTTGATGTTTAGCAAACTTTTTAAATAGGTTGTGAAGACTTCAAATGGAGTGGGTAAAATGGAAGCAGAGATGAGCGAAAAACTGAAGCAAATGCTGAATGTTCCGATAAGCAAAGTAGAGGAGCAGGGAGATGGGATCATCGTCTACGTGCCGAAGGAGCAAATCGCTAGGGCCATAGGTGCCGGCGGTTCTGTCATTCGTTCGGCCGAGCTAATCCTCAAACGAAAAATTACCATCAAAGAGTCAACGTGAACTAGATGGTCCGTTTTATAGAGACCGAGTTACGCCACATCTTACTCTCAGTTCTTGTGCTCGCGGTTGCTGTTTCAGGGATCGGGTTTCTCCCTCTTGAGGGCGTGGGGGAGCGTTTTGCCGCAATATCGATACCTTTAGCCCTTGGATTTATTGCTCATGAACTTACCCATAAGTATGTTGCTAATCGATATGGCTACTTTGCAGTCTACCGGATGTGGACGTTCGGCTTGGTATTTGCGCTCTTAATCGGGCTGGCCTCTGGAGGCAGATTTATTTTCGCAGCTCCAGGTGCGGTCGTGATTTTGTCGTCATATTTCACCCGCCGCCAGAGCGGGTTAATCGGGTTGGCAGGGCCGGCCACAAACATCGCAATTGCTGGCTGCTTCTTTCCTCTAAGTTACTTGTCAGGGATGGTTGGCAAGATTGGATTGTGGGGCGCGCTTATTAACCTCTGGCTAGCATTTTTCAATTTATTACCCCTCCCACCGCTTGACGGAGAGAAAGTTTTCTCGTGGAAACCTGCAATTTGGGCGGCGATCGAAATGCCCCTACTTGCGTTCGTCGTGATGTTGATGCTTGTTTAGATAAATTTTTAAACGCTGCCAAAAAAGGAAATACAAGGTGAGCGATTGGTACAGGCGTATGTTTTGATAACTGCCGCAATAGGGAAAGTTAGACAGGCTGCGGAGGAGCTCAAGGAACTTCAAGGGGTAAAATCGGTGCATGTGGTTACCGGCCCATACGACATCATTGTGTTCGTTGAGGCCAAAGAACTCGGTAGTCTGACTAACACCGTCGTCAAGGGAGTTCACAAGATTAAAGGCGTCGTCGATACTAACACCGCAATCGTTGTTGAAGTTTAAAAGTGGTAGCCCGGGGAGGATTCGAACCCCCGTCAACAGATCCAGAGTCTGTTATGCTTGACCCCTACACCACCGGGCTTCATACTAATTTCTTCGCGAGAGTTAAAAATTGCTACTCAACCGGTTGGGTAGCGTGTGCGCAGGTTTGACTGAACGACGAAGAACGCGAACAGCAAGAGGACGTAAATCAGCGCGCTACCGAAAAAAGTATTGATGTCAGCCCGACCAACGACAATCACGCTCGGAAGCCACCTCAAGAAGAGATTAAGAAGGCAAAACAGCGGGAAGAGCCAAGTATGAATCATTAACGCGAGATTAGAGTTCGTTGAGAAAATCAGATAGAAAAATAAAGTACCGAGACCAAGCAAAGCGTAGCTCGCGAGAAAAAGGGCATGGACCTCCGACTGAATATCTTGGAGGGCCAAGACGAACCCTACATACAATACGGTCAAGGCTATGCCAAACGCTACATCGGCCATGAGCTGGGGTTTAGGGAGAGAGCGTGGATTCATTCAATCCGCATTTAAGAGCTTTCAGCATCCATATAAAACGTAGCCCCAATGGTGCAGGAAGGCCAAGGTAAAGGAAAGGCGTTATTTGGCAGCTTTCTCGCGGCCTCATTCATTTTCGGGTTACTTAGTCTTTTTAGAAAGTAAAAATGGGGCGAAAGAACCATCCATAACGTTGCATATCAATGATTCTGAGAAAAACTAGGGTACCAAAAGTAATTTATAAAGATTATAAATGGTAGCCCGGGGCGGAATTTCGGTCGACCTGTCGACGTTCGAATTCGGCAGGGTTTTTCCCTTCCGCCGTCGCGGGCTCCAAAGGCCCGCAGGATTTTGTGGGGGGGTTTAACCCCTGACCATTGGGCCCAGTCACCGCTGGTCTACCCCACCGGGCTACCAAACAATTGTATTCTTAAGTGCTTTAATCATTTTTCAAACCGCCACCCAAAACTTACTTAAAACCGACCGATTACTTCTCTTCTGGGGAATGGGTTTGAAACTGAAGCTCTTGCGAGTTGATCTCTCCTCTGGTTCGATGCGGGACGAGTTTGTGGACGAGGACGAGGCCAAATTGTTCATCGGTGGTCGCGGCTTGGGAGTGAAAATTCTTATCGAAGAACTCAAACCCGGCATCGACCCCCTTGGGCCCGAAAACAAACTGCTCTTTATGACGGGTCCTGCCACGGGTACGGCGTTCCCCACGAGCGGTAGATTTCACGTAATCACTAAATCGCCCCATACCGGTGGTATCGGAGACGCCAACTGCGGCGGCACCTTCGGCCCGGAGCTCAGGTTCGCGGGTTATGAGGGTATAATCATCGAGGGTAAGGCGGCTGAGCCCGTTTACCTGTGGATACGCAAAGGAGAAGCGGAGATACGATCTGCCGGGCGGTATTGGGGTAAAGGCACTTGGGGTACCGAGGATGGCATTCGTAAGGAACTCGGGGACTCGAACGCCAAAATCGCCTCGATAGGTCCCGCGGGGGAGAATCTTGTGATGTGCGCCGCGATTATCAACGACAAACATCGCGCGGCTGGCGGGACCGCAGCTGGAGCCGTGATGGGATCAAAACAGCTCAAGGCAATCGCCGTGCGTAGGACAAAAAAACTACCCGTCGCGGACGAGAAGAAACTCAAAGGGATCGTCCAAAAAGTGTTAAATATGTTCCGAGAGAACCGAATCACTGGACAATTCCTGCCCACCTATGGGACCGCTATTGCTGTCAATACCATCAACAAGTACGGGCTTCTTCCCACCAGAAACTTCCAGACGTGCGTTTTTCCAACCGCGGAAAAAATCAGCGGCGAAACCATTGCGAAAACGATACTGGTGAAGGGCAAGGCATGCGAGGGATGCCCGATCGCATGCGGCCGCATAATCCGTATCACTCAAGCACCCTATCAAGTCAAAGGCGAGGGACCTGAATATGAGGCAATCTGGGCGCTAGGACCTCAGTGCTACATCGATGACTTGAACGCCATAGCCAAAGCCAACAACCTCTGCGATGAGCTGGGTATGGACCCCATTTCTTATGGCAACACCGTAGGCTGCGCAATGGAGCTGAGCGAACGCGGGAAAATCTCGAAGGAGAAGCTGGGCGGGCTTGAACTGAAGTTCGGCAATCCCCAAGCGATTGTCGAGCTCACTTGGAAGACGGCATATCGCTTGGGATTTGGGAACGACATCGCGCTCGGGGCGAAGCGCATCGCGGAGAAATACGGCGCCCCCGAGCTGGCGATGCACGTTAAGGGACTTGAACTGCCCGCGTATGACCCGCGTGGTGCTCAGGAGCTGGGGCTGGCGTACGCGACCTCAAATCGCGGTGGCTGCCACCTCCGAGCCTACATGATGGGCCCAGAAATCTTTTATGTGCCCCCGCAACTCGACCGCTTCGCCATCAAGGCGCAGTGGGTGAAGACCTTTCAAGATCTATTCGCCATCTGTGATTCGGCCGTCTTTTGTAAATTTGCGACCTTCGCCATTTGGGTGCCTGAAATCGTGGAGATGCTCAACGCGATAACCGGGTGGAACTTGTCTCCCGATGAGCTGTTGAAAGCCGGTGATCGCATCTACACCCTCGAGCGGCTCTTCATCAACCGCGAGGGCTTTGGGCGCAAGGACGACACGCTGCCCAAACGTTTGCTAAAAGAATCTATGCCAGAGGGCCCATCAAAGGGCCACGTGGTTAAGCTGGGGGCAATGCTCGGCGAGTACTATGCCCTGCGCGGGTGGAAGGATGGCAAGCCAACCCACGAGAAGCTAAAGGAACTGGGGTTGTGCAAGTATGAGAACCTTTAGTCCTTCCCAAACAGGCTATATCTCTCCTTGAGTGGCCATTTTAAGCTCAGCCCAGCGGATTTCAACCTAGCAAGCGTCGTTTCGTATGGATCGATGACTTCTCCCTCAAACGCGACCACGAGTCTCGGGTCGATCTCCGCCAGCCTTTTCGCAAGCTCCACTCTTTCTTGCTTACTCACGATTCGGGGGTCGTCCATCATCCCGGCGACGTGAAAGCTGACCCCGTAATTCAGGAGGTTTCGGATAGCTCTAAATGGAAGCTCGAAACTCTCGGGTTTGGCTCCGGTTCTCCTCGTGAAAGCTTCGGGGTTTCCCGCCTTCAGGGAGACTCTAACGTGGGGCTTCTTGAACCTCGAAAGATCTTTCACGTAGTTTTCATCCGCGCCGAACAGGATGCCGTTCGTCTCGAGGATGAAGATATCGAACTCGGAGTTATCGACGAGCTCGAGAAGCGCGAGCAAGTGCTCCCGGCCCAACGTGGGTTCCGCACCCGAGATTCGGAGCTTTCGGACGCCGTATTTATGTGCAGCTTCGCTGAGTTTTTCAAATGCCTCGGCTGGCGAATAAAACTTGCCAAACCTTTCGGGGAAATCGCGACTCCAGTCGACCCAGCAAAAGAAGCAGCGCAAACAACATCCGCAAGTGTAGCCCGTGGCAATGCCACCGTATACCCCGGTTGCGTAAAATGCCGTGTACTTCCTCTCATTCCCCCGACAAATGATTTTCTCGGTTTCCCTTGCTAGCTCGATCGGGTCAAACGGCTCGAAGCCCGGCGTGATGAAGCGTGGGTAAGTTTTCATTTTTTCTCGAGCAAACTTCTTTCATCTAACCTTATTTTTCACATGGATCAAGTTATAAATGAGATAACTGGTGGAAGGGGCATGTCGAAAGTCGTTGTCGTAAAAGGAAATGACCCCGCCACGATGGTGCCAAGGGGCCTACGCTCGCTGGGTGTTGAAGTTCACCGCAGGAAAGTAGTGATAAAACCTAACCTCATCGCCGATCGCCCATATCCCGTAACGACCCCCACCGACACCGTCGAAGCCCTAGTGAAATTTTTCAAGGACGATAACCAACTGATAATCGCCGAGGGCTCAGGGTTTGATGATACCCACACCATCTATCGTAATCAGGGGTACGTTGAATTAGCCAATTATCACGGTGTGAAGCTCGTTGACTTGAATTCTGGGGAGTTCGAGGTTTTGAAAAAAGCGGAGGCAACCGTGTTGAAGCGGTTCGAGTTCCCATTGGTTTTGAAGGGCGCCTATTTGATTTCGGCGGCCGTTTTGAAACAGCATTCATCAGCCCGTGTAACGCTCTCGCTAAAGAACATGCTCGGCGCCACCATCGGGCGGGATAAGGGCAGATTCCACAAGCTGGGCATCGAAGAGAGCATCGTCGACATCAACCGCTACAAGCGCCCTGATCTAGCGGTGATCGACGGGCGGCTCAGTTTAAGCTCGGAGCTGGGTGGTGAACAAAAGCGATTTGAGGTGATGATCTTCTCAAACGATCCGGTCGCGGCCGATGCCGTGGGAGCCACCACCCTTGGGCTTGACCCCTCGACCGTAGAACACCTAAAACTCGCCAAAGAGGCAAAACTTGGCGTTTGCGATTTGAAGAAGATTAAGGTTGTGCGACTCGATTGAGTTTACTTGTACCACTCCAAACTTGGTTTTTGGATGGCGGGCCCGGAGGGATTCGAACCCTCGACCGCCCGGTTACCACCAGCTTTGAAAGCCGTTAAGAGCCGGGTACTTTTGGCCGCTATTTGCGTCTACCAGACTGAGTCACGGGCCCGAACGAATATATCGTCTAGCCAAATTAAGTGTTTACGATACTATGCTCGTATTCATTGGGCTCGGCTTGCATGGCGAGGGGATATCGCTTCAGGGGTTACGCGAAGCACAAAGAGCTGATGTTCTCTATGCAGAGCTATACACGAGCTTAGTGCCCAGTTTTAACTTAAAGAAACTTGAACGGGAGATTGGCAAACCTATCCAAGTAGTCGGTCGCGAGGCAGTTGAGCAGCGTCCCGATGAAATTCTCGAAACCGCTAAGATTCGCAAGGTGGCATTCCTCGTTCCCGGGGACCCGATGGTGGCAACCACGCATGTCGACCTGCGCCTTCGCGCGGCAAAGGCAGGCATCGAAACAAAAGTGGTGCACGCCGCATCAATCGCCTCCGCAGCTGCCGGGCTCGTTGGCCTGCAGAGCTACAAGTTCGGGCGCACGGCTACGGTTCCATTCCCTGACAACCCATCGCAGGTGCCTTACGAAACGCTGGTCGAAAATCGTAAGCGAGGACTTCACACCCTGCTACTTCTCGACATCCGAGCGAAGGAAGGACGAGCAATGCTAGCGAGCGAGGCAATCGAAATCATGCTCGGGCTGGAGGAAAAATTGCGAAAAAATGCCTTCACCCCAGACACGCTCGCGGTCGTCGTGGCACGAGCAGGTTCCGACGATGCTGTTGTTAAAGCTGACAGAGTGGGAAAACTTCGGGGTCTTGACTTTGGCCCCCCACCCCATGTGCTAATCGTGCCGGGCAAGCTCCATTTCGTCGAAGCTGAGGCCCTTCGCGTGTTCGCTGGAGCGCCCGAGGCGGTGGCCAAATGAGTTTGGAGGATAAGCTGATTGAGGAGATAAAGAAGTGGACAACAAAACTTGATGATGCCCTTCGCACGGCGAAAGCTCGGAACGATCGCGGTGATAAAATGCTTTCGAACATCCGAGCCTATTGCAAGGATTCCGGACACTTTCTCGAGCGGGGAGATTTGATAAAGAGCTTCGAGTGTCTGATCTGGGCATGGGCGATCCTGGAGCTGGGGAGGGAACTCGCGCTCTTGAGGACCGGTTCCTCGAGGGATGTCAGATAATCGAGCTAGCCCTGCTGCGTATCGGCCTTCTTGTGATCTCGGTTTTCACCATGGTCGGACTGGCTGGCGGGCTCCTCATCATTCCGATATTGGTCCTGGGGTTCGGCATCTGGCGCAATATCCTCATTTTTTTACTATAAAAATACTATATTTTTTATTATAAAAAATACATTAAAATACCTATAAAATAAAGTAAAAATAGAGCAAATAAGGAAATTTTTATAACAAAAGGAAAAGGGTTGAGGAGGAATGAAGAAGAAAATTCTGATTGTGGCGATCTCGGCATTAATGCTGATATCTTTAATTTCGGTCATGGCGGCGGCACCGGCAGGAGCAAACGGGGCAGTGCCCAATCCTACCTTTGCCACGGTCAGTATTCCCAGCATGACTACGCCATCGGCTGAAATCAACATCTGCTGGGAGCGTGACCCCGCCATTGAGAACTATTCAGGCACCGATGCTATTCATGTGACCACTTCCACAGCCACACTGGACTATGCCATGGTGATAGTGCCTACCGATTTCACTTTAAGAAGCAGCAGCACAATTAGCTACCGGGGCTACACAGTAAGTGGAGATGTTAAGGCTCCGGATGAGATATTCCTCTTCCTTGACACGGATAACGATGGAGTAGTCGACAACCTGTTGACTTCCCACAAGCCCGGCGGCGCGGCTTCTGGATACTATGGTAAGTGGGATAATTGGAGCTTGAGCGATGCGGCCAACCAATGGCATACGGTAAACCCCTACACGGCAGCCAACCTTGCTGATTATATTGAAAATGGTTACACGGTTTTGGCCATAGCTTTGACAGCGGGGCCATCTATTGCGAGCGGTCCGGTTAATGTGGATGTTTACTTCGATGAGCTTACCGTCAACGGGAGCGTGGTGCTCGATGATGATACTGGCACCATAGATGTTCCGCTACCTCTGGCAGGTTTTCCAGCACTATCTATCCAAGACGCAATAGACGCGGCCCTACCCGGCGACACCATCAATGTGGCGGCGGGGGCGTATAATGAAACCGTTAAGTTGAAGAGCACCACTGCCACTGGCATTTCTATCGTTGGGCATAACAAAACCACCACCTTCATCACCGGAGGAATCTGCTTTGAAGCGAGCTACTCGGGCTTGAAAGTTCAGAATTTCACCATTAGCGGTAATGGATTTCTATTAACAGAGACTTATGAGGCTACGGTTTCCTGCCACTGGTATGGCCATTATCTTGTGACCAATCTTGAGTTCTCGGATTGTATCTTTGATGGAGAAGGATATGACGATGGGAAGAGCGGACGATGTGGAGTAGTTCTTAAGAAATTGGGAGGAGTTGTCAAATTCGAAAACAACGAGTTCAAGAACTACCGTGGCTGGGCTACGTTAGATGTGAACGATAAGATGGAAACTGTAACGAGCTACACATTCAACAATAACAATGTCCATAATAACTGGGGCAGCTGCGCCCTCCGTGGAAACCCCAGCGACCGTACTGACACGGTAACCGTTGTCGGAAATACCTTCGACAATAACGGAAACCCGGTCGCGAGCTCCTGGGCTGCCCTTGAGATAAACGAAGCGGATAGCGTTACGGTCAGTAACAATACCATTACCAACACCCAGTCTGGCAGTTGGGGAGAAGGCGAGGCGTTGCAGTTCTGGCACATTACAACTCTGAATGTCACTGGTAACACCATTGCCAACAACTATCAGGGGATTTACTTCGCAGGCCCAGCGCCTTGGGCGGGAGATGTTTCAGGTGCACATATCCACTTCAACAACATCTACGGCAACACCCAGTTTGGAATAAAGGTGGAGACTGGTAATACTGGAACGGTCGATGCCGAGAACAACTGGTGGGGAGACCCGACCGGTCCACGCAACCCAACTACAAACCCGAGCGCCACTGGCGATGATGTCAGCGATAACATCGATTACGCGCCATGGCTCAACGCACCCTATCCGACAGGGATTGCGCGAAGCTGGAACGTGCGAAACGTCAATACTGGCGAAAACTTCAACTCCATCCAGGCGGCGATAGATAATGTCTCGCCAGGCGACACCATTGAGGTGGCTGCGGGGACTTA
>JAOUPD010000079.1 GCA_029880065.1 Hadesarchaea archaeon | reverse complement strand
CCAAGCGGCTTCCCCCACGCCAAGGTCGCTCAGCGCGTTCGCCGTCCAGCTGAACCACGGGGACAGGGATATGGCGATGAAAATACACGAAAATGCCACCACCGGGACGATCACCCCACAAATCCCGGCGACCCGTAACTTCTTTTCACTAGAGAGCATTGGGGCCCGGATAAATATTTGATGCTTTCCCTTTATATTCCTCAAACCCCACTATCTTGCTCAATCGCTTCTTTCGACGGAAAAAGTGTAAAATTTTCGCCAGCAAGTCAAATTTCTTGCGCGGGTATCCCACCGCCAAGAGTGCAACCACCTTCAAGTGCTCCGGAATCTTCAACAGCCTCTTGACCAGCTCTTCATCGAAGCTTCCAACCCAACAAGTTCCTAGGCCCTCAGAGGTCGCTGCTAAGACCATGTTCTGCATGGCGATGGTGACATCGACCACGTGCCATTTTGGCGAGGCCTTCCGGTCGCCGCAGCCGACAATCACGACTGGGGATTCCTTCAGAAAACCGGCAAACCTACCGCTCTTCGCGATCCGTTTTCGCTTCTCAGGGTCCGTCACGACGATGAAATACCATGGCTGGATATTTTCGGCCGAGGGTGCCAAACGAGCCGCCTCTAAAATTCTCTCAAGTATCTCCCCCGGTACTGGAGTTGGGGCGTACGCCCGGACCGACTTCCTCCTCCGAATAGCTTCAAATACCTCCATTTCAAGCAGCCCCTTGTTTTCTACGTTAGCTGAAAGATTCTTGTTTGATGTTCTTCGGCCAATTGATAAAAAAGTATCCTGTTCAAATTTTTATGCCAATCAGCCGTTCCAGTCAGCTTCATCACTTCTCTGACAAATTTTTATACACGGATTGCAATGCCGGCGAGTGTTGAATCAAGGTCGAGATTGAGATTATTCGGTTTTTCCCATATTTCATTAATCCGACTTCCATACTTTTCAATAGATCATTTTTAACTCATTTTGAATTCAACTATATTAAGAATTTTTTCATTATTTTTTACTTAATTTTTAGCTATTTTTTATACTAATTTAACCATATTTCTAACCGAAAAACCTATATACGGGAAAAAGGAGATTTTAATGGCGCGCGCATGAGTATAACTTTGGACTCACGCAGATTGAGTGTTGTGCCAGAGTTGTTGCCACCATCGTCTTGTTGACTGTCAGCGGCGTAGCATGATACATTACGCGCGCGCCAATAGATGAGTAAACCGTTTTTTCAAAACAAGTGCCCCAACATCAAAGTAGAGGTGGTCCTTAAGGCGGGTGGGGGTTACTCTAGCTCCGAAGTGATTTTATTGATCGTGAGCTTTAGAGCGGAATTGAGTGAGAAACCCCATGTGTTTTAGCCATGGAGCGAAATCATGTGCCAAAAGCCGTTTCCGCCCTTTTATAAGCTTTAATTACTCTGGAACAAGCGCCACAAAAGAATATCTTTTCAACTTGCCGAGCTCCCTCACATCCTGAAGCTTTAACTCAGAAATTCTTTGCTCATATCTGTAAAATTCCTCCGCAGACCCTGCGAGTTCTTCCTTGAGCAACGCGAGGGCAACCTTGTTACTATCCTCTTGGAGCAATTTGTACAGACCGATCAGCTGCTCTTTTGATTCCTCAAACTCCTTTTTATCTAGCTCCCGCATTTTTTTGATTTCCTTTAAAATGAGTTCCTTCACCTGCTTGATGTGCCCCGCATCCGTACCGACATAAATTAAATTATGCCCGTAATCAACCCCAATTTGAGGATACGAGCCGACATGATAGGCAAGTCCTCTTTTGTCCCTTATCTCTTGGAATAATCTAGAAGATCCACCGCCCGAAAGAACGGCGTTGAAGGATTCAAGCGCATACCTCATTCCATCTCTCAAAGTCGCCGTGTGAAAGGCGAGCACGAGGTGTGCTTGTTTAAGCCCTTTTCTCCGCTCCACCGCCTGTTTGTTTATTTTATTTATCTTCAATTTTGATGGAAATGCCCTCTTAACGGTTATTTTCCGTTTGGCAAACTCAATTACCTCGTCGAAATCAGCCCCACCGACAACACAAAGGATGGGGTTATTGTAAAGTTTGAAAAATTTCAAAAGAATTTCCCTAGAGATTGGTTTGATTGTCTCCTCTGTCCCAACGATTTCCATTCCGAAAGGTTTCTCGTACAAAAAGGATTTTGCCCTTTCGAAAACGTACATGGTGGGCGTATCGTGATGCATCTTTACTTCTTCTAAAACAACTTTCTTCTCTTTCTCTATTTTTTGTCCATCAAAAGCGGGATTTGTCAGCATGTCAGAAAGCAAATCCACTCCCAAATCCAAATATTTAGACGGCAATTTTGTCCAAAACGCTGTTACCTCTTCATCGGTAAATCCGTTAAGTACCCCCCCACGCTTATCCACGATGGCCGAAATTTCCTTCGAAGACTTGGTCTTTGTCCCCTGAAAGATACAGTGCTCTAGATAGTGCGCAACGCCTTTGAATTCGGCTGGCTCGTGAGCGGCACCCAACCTGTAGGCTAAAAGGGAAGCCACAACTGGAGACTTTCTGCGCTCAAGTAACACTATCAAGCCGTTGTCTAGCTTTGTCCTATAAAATTCTGATTCCATTAGATCCCAGCCACCATAAAGAGTCGGACAAGCGGATTAATAAGATTCGCGAAATGAGCCGTCGCAGGGATTAAGCTATGGAGACATTATTTTGGTGAAATTAGCAGATAGAATATTGTTGGTTAAGATGAAAGTCAAAGGGAAACTCAAGGAGTTACCTAGCTATTCGGGAGAGCTCGGCTTGAATCTGAGAAACCCAAAAGACCGATTCAAGTGGTTCCTAGCATCAATGTTGTTCGCCAAACGCATCTCAGCTGAAATAGCGAAAAGGACTTACATGGAGTTTGAAAAGGCTGGAATAAACACGCCCGAGAAAATTTTAGACGCGGGATGGGACAAGCTCGTCGAGGTTTTGGACTCCGGTGGGTACGTGCGTTACGATTTTTCTACCGCCACAAAATTGCTTGAAGTTTCTAAATCGCTGAAGGAGAAATATAAATCACTCGAAAATCTGTATGCGATCGCCAAAGACAGCGAAGACTTGGAGAGAAGATTGCTGGAATTCAAGGGCGTGGGGCCGATAACGATCAACATCTTCTTAAGAGAGCTGAGATCCGTGTGGGGGAAGGCCGACCCAAAGGTCTCCCGCCTCGCCGACGATGCCGCGAAGAAACTAGGGCTGGAGAAGGAGGGTGAGATAAAATCCCTCGAATCCCAGTTGGTCAGGTTGAATCTAAAGTATTGCAAGCCCCAAAAGTGTCGAAGCTGCCCCGCAAGGAATAGTTGTAAAGAATTTAGAGTTCACATCAGTTGATCAACATCCCTGTTTACCCGGAGCCGCAGACGTAAAATCGCAGAGGTTCTGGGGGGTAAATTACGTTCAGAATATCCTCGAAAAGTGAAATAAAGAGATTGAAGTTATCGACAACGAAATTCCGCAAAAAAATTCAAACCTTTATATGAGTATCAAATTATGCGGGAAAGTTATCATAATAAGCTAATAAAATTCATATAATTGATTATATTTTCTAAATCGGAAATATATCCATTTTTAAAAACAACTTATTTATAGAAGTTAACTCCAAAAAAAGAATGGCGGGGATAGAAGCCTACAGAGGGGGCCGAACTGAAGTCTACGGACAACAGGGAGCCGCGAAAAAACGTGGACGAAAAACCACGGATGGTCGCGGATAAACACTAGGAAGCATGGTGTGAGGCAACGACTGTGGGATAAAGGTCCTGATGTGAAAAAACGTTGAGCAACGGAAGTGGTCGAGACTCCGAAGCTTGACGAGGGAGTAACGGAAGGGCCGAAGTCCCCGCCACTTTTTTTAAATTTAGCAACGAGGAGTTCCTTTTATATTCGTGAAGGTACGCTCTCAGTTAGCTAAATCGACCCATTCAATTTTTGCCCTGTCCCATTCTTGAATCGGGTGCCCAATTTTTTCTAAGAATTCTCTAACTTCTTCCTCATTTAGTTGGACGATATCTTCTAGAACTGGGATTAGGATACACAAAGCGTTCGATGAAAGTACTGTTCTTTTAGAGATGTGCCCAAGGAAAGGCGAGGGCGAGACGGCTATCGGGTACCCATTGTAAGTTTTAACGTGTAACATCACGTACATATCGGAATGGCCATCTCCCACATAGACGGTTCTTTCTGGGGGAATTCTCTCCTTATTTCTGGCCAGATTAAGTGCTTGTACCTTAGCCGATCCTGCCCTAACCCATTCAGCGCCTTTAACTACCCCTTTTTCGTCGTAGGTGTACAAGGTACCGTAAATATGATTTTTAGGAATTATGCCTTTCAACGCTTCTTCAACGATTTTTTGGGGCGAAGCAGAAATTACATAAGGGACAAAGCGTTTCCCACGAAAGCCTTTCCGTAGCAGGCCAATGAGTTCGGGGATATTCCTCTTAAGCTTTACCTCTCTTCCAACCTCTCGCAGAAGCTTTCGAGTAACTTTTCCCTTGTAGCTAGGATCGTGAATGATAAGATAAGATAGCTCGCCACCTAACTTGGCGATGCTTTTCCGCCTTAATTTCCTGATTTTTTCATCGAACTTCTCCCGTGAGATTCCCAGTTTTAGACTCAGGAGAAGTCCGGTATCCTGAACGCTCAAAGTCTTGTCGAAGTCAAATGCAAACAAATACTTTTCCATTTTTTCACCCCCATGTTTCCATTTTTAATTTTGTGTAAGTTAGTTTTTGTGTTCAGAGGGGTTTATATATCTTGCGGAAGACCAACGGCACGACCAAAAGGAAAAGTTGAAGGAAATCCTGTCGTTCACGGCGGGGGGAGACCTTGGACCAACTTTTATCTGAAAAGCAGACGATTGTTCTTACGACGCGCATGAAGGGCTTACTACTTGA
>JAOUPD010000078.1 GCA_029880065.1 Hadesarchaea archaeon | reverse complement strand
CTCCGTGGAATGCTGGGAAGACGATGAGCCATGCGGCAAAGATGTGGGAAGCATAGATTGCTGGCTGGAGGACGAAGAAACAGATGTCCACACGGAGAAGACCATCTATAAGACGCTTGTCATCGTAATCTCCAATGTGTACCCGTGCTGGATGGGTCACGTAGAAGCTGTCATAAAGAACGCAGGGACTATACCAGTAGACCTAGTAGATATTATAATTGACGGAGAACTGCCACCAGAGGATGAGGTCAACATCTGGGTTGATTGTGATTGGCCCGATTACCCACAACTCGATCCTTGCAATACTGCTATAATACGCGCAGACATCCACGTGAAACAGGATGCACCGGAATGCACAACATATGAGTGCACCGTTACACTGGTCTTCAACCAATGGGGCTGCGAGATGGAGACATAGGCGAACCAACGCCACATTTCTTTAAAAGAGGGGATAAAGTATGCGTGCATCCGAAAAAATGATTACATTACCAGTACTGATATTAATAACGCTTTCAATGACCGGAGTTGCGTTCGCCCACTGGAGTGACGAGATCTATGTCGAAGGCACGGTGGAGATGGGTAGTTGCACCCTGACATTCGATTGGAAGGAACCCCCGATTTGCACCGAGTTCCACGAAGAGTATCCAGATGGTCCATTGGTACCAGGAGAGCTTTGTGGTAAAGACGTGGGACACACGGAATGCCGGTTCGAAGATGTGATAGAAGATCCCCACACGGAGAAGTGGGGGTATGAAACGATGGTCGTCGAGATTTACAACGGTTACCCATGCTATAGGGTCCACTGTGTTTTCGTTGTTCGCAACATCGGAACCATACCAATCACCATAAAGGGGTACACCGCAACAGACCCAGATGGAATGCTTACATGGGATCCTGATTTGGAAGCTCTTGTAGACGATGAAGGTAACCCAGTAATACACATATGGCACACGAACCTAGTAGGAGAACAAATTGACCCGTGCAATGCTGAGAAAGCAGAATTCGACTTCCACATTGCGCAGGACGCAGAAGAGTGCCATACCTACCGCTTCGAGATTGTGTTAGTCTACAACCAGTGGGAACACATGGACTAAAGAAATCCAGCGAATAACCTCCAATTTCCCTTTTTTTCTTTTTTTTACTCTAATACCGTTTCAAAAAATCAAGAAGGAAAGGTCGGGTGGAAGGTTGCGTGATGAGGACGCGCCGAAAACTTCTGGATCAAAGGTGGAGGATATGCCATGTCACGTAAAGTGATCTTCATTTTAATCATACTTTTAGCCATATACGGACTCTTAAGCAATTTCCACCCCGGCGGGCTGATGGCATATATCTTTCCCTCAGCTTGCTGGGCCCTACTAGCCCTCGCGACGGTATGGGCTTGTGGCCTCCGAAGGATAAAGTCATGGTTTGACAAGCGAGTGACCATCGTAGCAGCACTCGTGGCAATCTTTTACATAATCATCTACATGGACATCGGCCTTTTCACGGGCTTTGGAAGGAGCCCCTTATCGTTCACGCCTGAGGCTCTGACGGTCAACTTAATTTTGGTTTCATTAACCCTTCTCGGAATGGAACTCTCCAGAGCATACATCATAAAAAGTTTCGGAAGGAGGAGGCCGTTTCTGACAATCGGGCTGGTAACCCTTCTGTACTCCTTCATAAGTGCATCCATAATCGGGCTCCTGAGCTTTAGTGACCCCTTAGCATTAACTAAATTTTTGGGTACCGGGCTCCTGCCAGTCATCGCGGTAAACTTTGTGGCTTCTTATCTCGCCTTCATAGGCGGACCTATCGCCTCTCTAGCTTATCGCGCTCCACTTATGGCCATTATGTGGTTTTCGCCCATTCTGCCGAACCTCTCCTGGGGTATTGAAGCCCTTTTAGGCGTTATGGCCCCAACCATGAGCTTCTTGGTGATCAATCAGTTCATCCCCACGGCCACCCTGAGGAGATCGGGCATACCTGTCGAGACCAAGGGGCTCGGTAGGGACAGGAGATCCTCCCTGCGGGGCTGGATGGTAGTGTCCGTCTTCTGCGTCCTAGTCGTGTGGACTTCAACAGGACTCTTGGGAATCCAGCCGACTACGATGATAAGCGGGAGCATGAGGCCGACCATGGACGTCGGGGACGTAGCGATCGTTCTAGATGCGCCAGCCGACTCGATCCAGACAGGGGATATAATCCAGTTCTGGAGGGACGGGGAGATGGTTATCCATCGGGTGGTCGAAGTCAGCGACGCAGAAACCGGAAAGCTCTTCGTGACTAAAGGCGATGCCAACCGAGAACCGGACACAGCGCTCGTGTACCCAAGCCAAGTGAGGGGCAAAGTTGTTCTGAACATACCTAAGGTGGGGTGGACTGTGATAGCCATCAGGGACTTCTTCAACAGCTTGTGGTCGTTCTTTTCGGCTCATCCCGCGCTAACAGTGTTGGCAATCATGTCAGGGGCTTTCATCTTCTACGTACTTCGCTCTCACAAAAATCGGCCGGTCAAGAGTTGGAGGGGCTTGAGGTGGAGGAGAAAGGGTCTGGGCAACCAAAAGTTCATCGTCCCACTCAGCTCGGTTTTGATAGTGATGGCAATAACCGGGCTCGCCTATTCCCATTGGAGCGACTCCATCTACATGAGCGGCACCATTAAAACGGGCCATTGGCGCGCTATAATAGACTCTTACAAAGTCCTCAGCCCGTATGATGATGATCTCATAACAAAACAACTATCAGCCGACAATCGCACGCTCCATATCTCGTCCGATAACGTGTTTTCAAGCTGGTACGCTTGGGTTGGATTAAAGATCCATAACGCGGGAACCCTGCCAGTCAAGGTAAAAGCCCCTACTTGTGAATTTGGGCCGGATAACGTCGAGAACAGCTTCGAAATAGAGACATATTTCTATGGTCCCTATACTGGAGGGGCAATTCCCAAGGAGGTTTGGGCACATGCGAAAGCGGGCGCGAAAGTAGAGACCCTTCCCGTCCTCCCCTCTGACCCTCCTCCGATAATCAATCCGTGCCAGCACGCAATCGTTTGGATAAAGCTGCATAGTGTCGATAATCTCGGAGCGGTTCAAATATCCATCACGGTAACCAACGAACTGGCGGTTTATTAATTCCAATTTGGGGTATCAAATGGTGGAAAAAAAAGAACTTTTGGAAAATCCCAGAAAAATCATTGAAAAAAGGGCAGCCGATTTGGATCAGACACGAAAGGAAAAGCAGTTCCGACTGATGTTAATGCGCAGGAAGGATATTTTGACCGCGCTGAAGGAAGAGCTTGAGAATATAAAACAAGAAAATCTGGAACAAATGCTGAAAGCATTAGAAGTACCTTAAACTTGCCAAGCAAAGAAAATTCATGAAAATAATAGAAACTAACGAAACTCACCTCAATCAAACCCATCTTGAAGTTTGTTGAACATCAATTTAGACGGGCAAGATTTGGATTTATCTTTAAAATAAAATTATTCAGCTTTGTAAACGATATTCTTTTTCACCACGCCCTTTCTGATCTCATGAAGCCCTTCGCTAGCTAAGTGCGCCGCTATCTCAGCTGTTCGAGCACCCCCTACGCCTGCCTTGAGATCGACTCCTACTTCACGCTTGACCTCAGAGAAGACAGAAGTCAGCTCGATTAGATTTAGGCCGTTCGATGGGACCATGAAATTGTCTCCACCTGTGTAAAAAACAAGCGCATTCCTCTTTATCAACGCCGACATGAGCGAGAGGTAAGTTCGTTGGAGAAAGAGGTGGGTGTCGTAGATAGGCTTGCTGTCTGTGAACAGCGCTGAATGATTTACATCCATGTGGGCGAGTTCCACCCAATCTTTATCGGGTGAATTCACACAAACGCCAACAAGCGCTCCACTTCGCTCTGCTGACCTGCTGCTCCCAGCGCGCTGTAGGGTGATGGTCGCCTGAACCTGCGCCTCGTAAGGGGTGCGGGCTGTACCCACACTCATGCTCACCGTTACCGGAAATTTTTCGTTCACAGCTTTTTGGATGGCGCGATGTTCATCGAGTGAAATTCCATTCGTTATCGCTAGCATGTTATCGAACCTCGTCTGAAAAGCTAAGCCCTTGTGATAAGCAAACTGCCGTTCAAGCTCTGCAAATAGCTCAGCCTGTAGCGTTTGTAACTCTGCCTCCCCGCGGGGCTCGGGCGTGATAGTCCATGGGCCGTAATTGTCAATCTGCACAAGCGTCAGTTGGATTTTCTTCATGAACACCCTCTGATTTTATTGCACAAAGTATAAATAAAAATTGATACCATGCGTGTGTACTGCGAAAACTATGGCTGCACGATGAACCGGGGCGACGCCGAACTCATGTTGGGACAGCTCGCTGCAGCTGGGCACGAAGTGGTCCAGAACCCGGGCAAAGCTGACGCAATAATTGTCAACACATGCGCCGTGAAGGGAACAACTCACCGAAGAATGCTGCGCCGCTTGAAAGAGCTCCGAAATTCGGACGAGAAGCGCGTAGTCGTGGCTGGCTGTTTGCCGCTCATCGATTTGGCCTCGATTGAACAGATTGGGGGTTTTGCCGGCATTGTCTCATGTCGGTCAGTTGGTGAAATGGCTGAGGTCTTCGAACGTATAGCGCGTGAAGAACAAAATGTTCGAACACTCAAACAAGCCCCATGTGAAAAGCCGATCATGCCCAAGCTTCGCTCGAGCGATGTGAGCGCGATAGTAGCGATTTGCGAGGGCTGCACCTCGAATTGCAGCTACTGCTCGGTCAAGTTCGCGCGGGGCAAACTACACAGCTTCGATGCTCGATCAATCCTCAACGAGGTGGGGGCTACAATCAATGCTGGCTATCGCGAAATCTTGCTAACAGCCCAAGATACAGCCGCCTACGGCTTAGACGCTGGGGTAAACCTACCTGAATTGCTCAATTTGATTACCTCGCTCGAGGGCAAGTTTAAAATCCGCATCGGAATGATGAACCCGCGAAACGTGAAACCGATTTTA
>JAOUPD010000077.1 GCA_029880065.1 Hadesarchaea archaeon | reverse complement strand
TCTATTCTACCACATTACTTTATAAAAGGTAACTGGCCCACTCGAGGGTGATGGATTGAGCACGAAATCCGAAGGTAGAAGACCCCTGCTTTCGGGTAATTACTCTGCAAGAGGAATTTAGCCCTTTTTTAATAGAGAATTTCATCATGGCGGGTATCCGAGCGCCTCTGCGACAACCTCGTCCACTTTTTTTAAGAGCTTTTTCGCGAAAAGCAAAACATTTTGGGGTCGCCCCTCTGCTAATCGCTTTAAATTCTCCTTGTATTTTTCTAATTGCCTAGATATCGCTTTTTTGTTCATTTCCTCCCTCAGACGCCCTTTGATCTCTCGTTCATAGATCTGATCGACTCCCGCCTCCGCCTCTCCAAGCTTGAGTAAATCGACGAAGTTCTCTATGACTTCGGCAGCTTCTTCTCCGAGTTCTGTCAAATTCACCAGTTTAATTCGGCCCGTTTCCTTAAAAATGACCAATTTGAGCTTTTCTAACTCTGAAAGCACATTTAAAGTGTGCGCATACGTGCAATTGATTTCTTTAGAGATTATTGCTGTATAAAGCGGTTTATCCTCTTTTTTTAAGAAAATTAGGACTTTTGCTGGCTTTTCTTGTAAAAATAAGTTTTCCACGATCCTCTTTACTTTTTTATCCATATCCCTCTCCCCCCTAAATGTATACTAATTAATATCTATTTAAGTTTATCTATACTTTAAAGTATATTTTTAATTAAATAAAAGGGCCAACAAAAAATTTATCAACCTAAAAACCGATTGGCAAAACGCGACGAAATTGGGAGGTGATGGGGTGGCGGCGATAAAAAAACTGAAGGTGATAATGATAAAGCTGGGACCAAAAGCGAGAGCGTTCATCAAGCGAGACTCCGCGGTGCCCTCGCGATGTCGCGCCTGGTATAATCGGGCAATCTTTGGAGGAAATTAAATCAAGTAAGTAAAAAATAGCTGGTGAATTCATGCCCGGAGATTACCTAACACCTGCCCTCTACGCGTTTGGACTCATCATTGTTGGGGTTATCGCAAGGATTATCGCAGGGCGTGTCAAAATTTTAGGGTTGCTCGCTAAGCCGACATTTCACTACCTCAATATACTCATCCTCTGGGTGATGATCCCCACCGTGGTCTTCGTCTCGATAGCACGTTACAATCTACGTGCTATTCTAGGATTCAGCAGCGCCGCAGTTTTTGGTTTTATAGGGCTGGGCGTTTGTTTCGTGTTGGCTGTGGGACTTTCGGCTCTCAGGCACTACAACCGAAAAACAACCGTCGCAGTCACTTTGAACTCCGCGTTCATGAACGTCACCCACCTCGGCTTGCCCCTCGTTTATGCAATGGTTGGAATCGGGGGTCTGGGGCCCGCGAGTCTTTACGCTGTGGCGATAGGGATTCCGCACTTGGTCCTTGGGGTAGCGCTCGCATCATCCTCCAGTAAGCGACGCGTAAGTCCGCGCTTCGTGCTAGCAAACGTGCTGGTCTTCCCGGCGACCATAGCGCTCATAGCAGCGATGCTCTTCGTCGGCTTCAATGCACACCTGCCTGATGTGGTGCGGGAAACATTTGACGTTTACCTAGCAAAACCATTTTTCGCCTTGATGCTTCTTTTCGTCGGTTACCAAATGCCCCTGGTCAACCCCCGCAAGTACGTATCGAAGCTTGTGACCGTGGGCGTGATAAGATTCTTGGTCTGCCCGCTAGTGGTCTTCGCATTGATCGTGTTAACCGGGTTGAGTGTAGCCACCGATATCACGCCCAAGCCCACGCTCATCCAATCACTAATGCCGCCCGCCATCTTCAACATCATCCTCGCCTACAATTTCAAGCTAGACCTCAAGCTCTACGGGGCGATGGTGTTCTACTCGACCTTTGTATCTCTCTTCGTGGCGTTGCCCATCATGATTTACTTGGTTTTCTAACTTTAGGCGGTATACTATATTTTTTTGCTGAGACCAATATTACGCTTGCATGTCAATTCGTGCCACTAACAGGCCCCTTATATATTTTTAAACAAAAGATATGCTCTATAGGATGGATATGAAAATTATTTCTTACCGAGAGCTAAAAAATAAGAATGATTTGTTACCAATCATGTGTTTGGCTTTTGGTTGGCCTTTTACTTATCAAGAATTTGGGGAAATAGCGAGGATCGATCCACGTTTGAAGGATAGCCCAATTGGTTTCTGTGCTCTTGAAGATGACAAAGTGGTTGGTTTTGCCGGGGTAGTGGATTTAACAACCAAAATCCTAGACGGCAGAATAGAAAATGCTGGAGGGGTGTGGGGTGTTGCAGTTCTTCCAAGTCACGCTAGGAAGGGAATTTTCACAGCCCTAATGAAGACAGCTCATGAATATTTCAGCGATAATGGTTACAGATTCTCCTTCTTGACAACATCCCAATCAATGATAGCCTATAACTTCTATCGAAAACTTGGCTATGAAGATGCAATAGAATTTCCAAGCTCTTACAAGTTTGTTGAAAAGAAACCTTCAAGAAAGAGGGAAAAAGAAAATGAACTTGACTTGGAGAAAATTGCCAAACTCTACGATGATTTCACTACGGATAAAACGGGAATTGTTGTAAGAGATGAGAACTATCTTAAAATTCTTTATAAACGTGAAAAAATAAAACCCGAAATGATTCTACTCGATAAAAATGGCTATGCCATCTTCAAAAATGAAGGGAAATTACTACGCATTAAAGAAATTGTTGCAACTAGTATTGAAGAGACAAAGAAGTTAATTCGTTCTCTTGAGCATAAGGCCAAACACTTGGTTTTTGATACAATAGTTCTTGACGGGAAAACGCTGAAAAGCTACGAATCTCTGAAGTATAATATCCATAAAAGAAGCTACGGACTAATCATGGTAAAAAAGTTGACAAACAATGTAACCTTCAAAGAAGTTTATGGCGAGAATTTTTACATGACCAGCCTAGATTGGTTTTGAATTTTAGATAAGATATCGTCCTGGTTGAGGTCCAACTGCTTTTCGATAGAAGGTGAAGAAAGCTAGCTGGTTGGGGTTTTCTTCGATTAAGAACAACCTCTGATTAAGTCGATTATTGTATTAGCTAGACCACTTATGCCGACTCTTACTTGCGAAGTGTCGTCGCGGTTTCTAATAGTTACAGTATCATCCTCAAGCGTTTGATGATCAATTGTCACGCAATACGGTGTTCCTATCTCGTCAGCTCGCGCGTATCTTCGACCAATTGACCCAGAATCGTCATATTCAGCCATTAACCCCCCTGCCCTCAAAGCTTCGTGAACCTCGCGGGCTTTCTCAGGCATTCTATCACGGTTGAGTAATGGGAAGACACCGACCTCGATGGGGGCAAACTCTTTCTTAAGCCGAAGATACTTGCGCTTCTTTTCCGACACATACGAGTGCTCAAGCATGCAATAAAGTGGGCGATCGATGCCGTAGGAGGGCTCCACCACATGACATATCACTTTCTTATTTTTACCCGCTGAAAATATCGTCAGGTCCTCCTTACTGAACTGGGCGTGACGAGAAAGATCGTAATCCGTACGGTAAGCCAGCCCCGCGACCTCGACCCAGCCAAACCTTTCAGTCGATACCTCGGCGTCCCATGTCTCGCTGGAGTAATGTGCCCGTTGACCTGGAGTTTGTTCCCTGAACCGAATTGCCTCGCCCGGGATGCCCAAATCAAGCAGAAAGCGCTTGGTGAGCGCGAGGTAGTATGCCATCAGTTCATTGCACACGAGCTTTTGTTTAACAGCTTCCCCAGCCATTACCTCTGTTAGTTTTTCCTTACCATGCTGCTGATCGCCAGCCAGCCAAAGTCTGAGCTGCTCGCCTGCCAACTCGGAAAACTTTGGATGATGAGAATCGTCTGGATCGAAGAAAACCTCGGCCTCCGCCATTGTGAACTCTCGCAACCTTATGATGCCCTGACGCGGGGAAATCTCATTGCGGTAACCCTTGCCAATCTGCACTACCCCAAACGGCAGCTTGCCCCGTGCGTGGCGCTGAAGTCGCTTGAAATCTATGAAAATCCCCTGCGCAGTCTCCGGTCTCAAGTAACCCACGCGCTGGCTCCCGGGACCAATCGCCGTTCGAAACATCGCGTTGAAATCGAAAATTTTTCCCAGCTCCCCGCTGCAATTCGGACAGCGCACCCGATGTTTTTTCACGAACTGGTTCATTTCCTCCTTGGGCATGCCTTCGATATCCTTACCTGTTTGCTCGCGCGACAAATCTACGACCCTGAATGCAGCACCACACTTCTGACACTCAACCATCGCGTCAACGAAGTGATTGACGTGCCCGCTCGCCTTCAGGACCTCCTCAGGCATAACGTTGGGGGAATCTATCTCGAAGAACCCTTCTTTAATAACGTAGTACTCACGCCACTTCTGAATAATCTTGTTCTTCAAAAGTGCCCCGAGCGGTCCGAAATCATAGAAACCTGCAACACCTCCATAGATCTCAAACGAAGGCCAGATGAACCCGCGCCGCTTAGCTAGCTCCATCATCTCTTCATGCTTCTGGGGCACCCCATCACCGCAATTGGAAGCGCTTTCAAAGCCTAAAAAATTAAGTATTTACCCACCAATCTCTTCTGAGAAGGATGCCAAAAATCAAAGTCGGCTGTTGTGGATGGGGATTCTTTAAAGGTGGCCTTAAGGCTTACATGAAAAAATTCTCGCTTGTCGAAGTGGAGCAGACGTTTTACAAATTGCCCCTGGTTAAAACCGCTGAGCGTTGGCGTGCTGAGGCGCCAAGAGGGTTTGAGTTTTCGATCAAAGCGTGGCAGGCGCTTACCCATTTGCCGACAAGCCCAACTTGGCGCCGCTCGGGCCTGAAGCCGGAAGAACTTGAACGAAGACGATATGGGTGGCTCCGCCCGACGCGCGATAACTTCGAAGCGTGGAAGCGGACGAAAGATATTGCCGATGCCCTCGATGCAAGAGTTTGTGTGATTCAGTGCCCTCCTAATTTCAAATGCACCAAAGAAAATGCTGAA
>JAOUPD010000076.1 GCA_029880065.1 Hadesarchaea archaeon | reverse complement strand
ACGTCAGCAAAAACGCGGACAGTTATGTTAGTGATGAGGCGAGGGAGCTGGCCATCAAAAATCTCGCGGCAAAATATTTCGCGGAGCGAGTCGCTGCACTACCAAATACATACGCGAAACACGATGCACGTATCGAACTCGAGCTCGGAAATCCAAACGCTCAGTTAATCTTCAATCTACGTGAGGGTGATGGCGGGTACACATTGGCGGATGTTAGGCTACCAAAAGGGACATGTGTAAAGATTATATCATGGGACAACAGCTTGGTGCTCGAACTACCTTGTGAGAGCCTCGAGGCTTTCATTGACTCCCGGTACTTCCTGCTCCAAGAACGCATGCGGGCATTCATCAGCAGAATCGGTAGTGTGAGCACAAACTGGGCGATAATGGAGTACGTTTCGGCTTGGGCCGGGGCGTGGTTGAGTGGGAACGTCAAACTAAACGTCTCGCGTAGTAAAGCGTTCTTTGAACTAGCGTGGGCAGCGCATGAGCTAGATATCTTTGGCTCGGCCGACTATACGGCGACGGCGATCGGGCTGACCAGTGCAGCCGCTGACGTGAACGAAACAAGCGGAGATATCCTCTCTGACATTTCCAGTACAACCTTGATCGCCTCACCCGTGAGAACCGTTGATGTTGATGTAATGCGCGGATATATCGACCGCGCCCTCGAAGCACTCACCGAGGCATCCAGCGCGCTAGCGGGAGCGAAAGAGCATGTCCAACGTGCGAACGATGCCCTCGCCCAAATCCATGAAAACATGGACAACGCTAACTCACAACTCGAAAACGTGCAAATAGCGCTTGAGGATGCCGTTGTAAGCGTTGCCCAAGCTCGAAATCATGTGTCGGAGGTCGACCAACATTTTGAACAACTCATCAATTTCACCACGCGCTCGGCGAGTCAAAATGTTATAATGAGGGCGCTACGCGAGAGCCTCGTGGAGCGGATGAGGAAGGATTATCCATCGCCTCAGGAGCAGGTCACGTGGGGGGTCAGGGGCACCTTGGCGAAACTCAACGATCACAAAACAAACATCAGCACCTTTGCACAAGAGATGAGTGCCGACAACACCACCGCTGGGCTCGAAAACTCGCTGATGGATTTACTCGATGAGATTACCTCCTCTACTCAAGAATTACTCGCCGAACCCGCTCCGAAGCGCTGGGTTGAGTTTACCAGCTACGCCGAGCCCGGTAGCTATGAAGGAGAGCCGCCTGAGTCGGTGCAAAAAACAGCCCCTGTATACATCTATGGGAAAGAGGATGGCACGATTGGCGCTCTCAAAATTATCCTAAAAAATGCAATGGGTAATCTCGAAAAAATGAAGGAGCTAGCTGGGAGTGTCGAACCAGCACCCGATGAAATTAATAGCGTAGATATTGACGAGGCGCTCAGGCAAAAACTTGAGCTAAACGCGGGGGATTTTTCTAACATCGACCGCGAGCGACTCTACGAACTTCTCCCCCCGCCCCCAATCCAATCCCAACCTGGACTCTCCGTGTTTCATGACTTCGGCATCAAGGAGGTTCGATATGGGCGGGAGGATCCCGCTGGCTGGTTTGGCTCGCCTACGCCAACCCCGATCCCGCTCTGGTTCATAGGCGTAACGCTTTGGTGGGCCCAATGGGATATAACTCTGGAACTCGAGGATGGAGCCATCGAAGAGATTTTTGACTTTGATAACCCAACGTTGCCGCTGACTTATGACGCGATGGGCGAAGAGTTCATCACTCACAAGCCGCTCGCGTACCGCCACGAGATGTTGAGTAATACATTCAACTTCAGGCTCGTGATCATCAGCCTGAGGCCCTTCAGCATCTCCTGAAGGCGCACCTTATAAATCAAAATTTTACTTTTCGGGTTAATTTTTTGTTTTAATCATTTTCCTTTTAGTTGACATCCTGCCAACTCTTCTACAACGTGCTCGACCAAGATTTGAAGTTGAACTTAACTGCCATCGCTCAACGAGGGTTTGGAGTTCGACTACCTGCATGCCAAGCTTCTCGAGCTTCACCTTGACGAACTCCAACTCCCGCGCGACCGAGCCCATGCGTGCAAACAGCTCGTGCCGTAATTCTTCGAAAGCTTCCCCAAAAACCCTCTCAACCTCGACACCCAACCGAGAAGTCCGAGGCTCGATCTTTGCCTCGTGAAACTCCGCCGAAACGCGGTCGGTAAGCAGTTGAATCTGCTCGCCCGGCAAACCAACGCCGGTCAGTACATCGTAAATCTCACCATTAGAAAACCCCATGCGCATCATTGATCGAATCACGTCCGACGCAGCCACACCGCTCGACATCAATCCCGCCGAGGTTTTGGGTGGAAGTTGTTTATAAGGTAAAAAATCACGGTAGGGTGGCCGCTGCGGTACCGTAGAAGAGGACAAGCCCGGTGAGGTAAACTGCGTAAAACGCAACCAACACCGCACCCTGCCAGCGCGTCAACTTTTGCCCCCTCCACAGGAAAACAAGCAGCAGGGCCATTACGGCCAACATCATGGGGTTGCTAAACCAGAGCGCTTGGGAGTCCACGGCCAAAGGCCTTATCAGCGCTGCGCTGCCGATAATGAGTGCAGTGTTAAAAATGTTCGAGCCTATAATGGTGCCCACCGAAAATTCTGGCAACCGCTTGCCTATAGCAATTATTATTGTTACCAGCTCGGGAATCGATGTCCCGATGGCAACTAATGTGAAACCTATTGCTGCCTCAGGAACACCCAAACCTAAGGCAATTCCCACTCCGGAGTAAATCAACAACCTCGCTCCAATAACCACCCCGACCGTGCTCAGAATGAATAGAAAGACCGATTTATTCAACCTCCTCTGCTCGCTTGGGATTTTTTTCTTTGTTTTCCTCGCCTCTCTCTTCACCACGAACCTCAGGAAGAGCGCAAAAATCACTAACAGGAGCAGACCTTCCACCAGCCCGATCACGCCGTTGAGTGCCATCGCCGCTAGCGCCCCGCCGGTGGCCAGCATGATAATTACTTCGCTGAGCCTCTCTCGATTAACTTGGACTACGCCGAATATCGCGGCGAGGGCCAAAATTGGGGTGATGTTGACGATGTTCGAGCCAACCACGTTTCCATATGCGATACCGACATTGCCGAACCCGGCCGCCATGACAGAGGTGAAGAACTCCGGCGCTGAAGTGGCGAAAGCTACCAGCGTGAGCGCGATCACGGCTTGAGAAACGCCGAGCGCACGGGCGATCCTGCATGCAGAGTCGACGAAAACATCACCTGCCTTGGCGATGAGCACGATGGCGGCCACAAAAGCGAGGATGTACAGGATAAATTCCTCTACCATCTAGCTCAACCCTTAGAAACAAACTTGAAGAACACCGGCGTGAGCAGCGTCGTTGTGAGCGTCACCACAACCATCACCGCAAAGAGTTCGGGTGATACGATGCCACTCAGTAACCCGAACTGAAGCACCGCCAGCTCGAGGGAGCCTCTAGAACACATAGCAGTTCCTATTTCCACTAACTCCCTCCGCTTATAGCCCACCGCCGCAGCTCCAGCTCCACATCCTATGAGTTTACCCGCAAATGCTGCAACTACGAGCGCGAAGATTAGGAAAATATCCACTTGACCCCAGTTTGGCGCGAACGTTAGACCGACGAAAACGAAAAACATTGGAGTCAGGATTGCTTGTAGTGCAACCCTCGCGTCTTCCAAGATGGCGTTCAGTCTTATTCGGCTCAGTAAAAGAGCATCGGGACGCTCGCGCAACCTGCCTATGAAAAGACCCGCCACATAAGCACCTATTATCTCGTGAAGCCCGATGTAACGGGCTATCAGGGCGAGGGCTAATGCAAGGCACAGCGCAAAGGCGAGCGGAACCCCCCGGCGCTCGAACCGCCAGAGTTTCTTCATTATATCTGCCTTGATTATCAACTTCCGCGAGAGGTAGCCGATGAGGACGAAAAACACTACTATGCCGATCGTCGCCCAGATGATCATGTCGAGGTCGAAAACGCCACCCCTGACTACGGCCGTTGAGAGTATGCCCAGAACATAGACCGCTATAATATCGTCAATGAGCGCCGCCCCGACCATGAGGTGCCTGAATCGGCTGCGCTCGGTGAACCTAGTGACTATCTCAGTAGCAGTATTGCTGAGTGCTGCTGCAACGAAGAGGCTCGGCAAAATTTGTTGGGTCCAAGTGTAGGCCACCCCAAATCCTAGCGCGAATGATACGGCCATTCCAGAAACCGCGATCACCAACGCTTTAAACCTCACTTTCATCAACATGTCGAATCGAGAGTTCATTCCAGCGACGAGCATCAACACAATCAAACCCAACATCGCCACTCCACGGATGGCCTCAGCGGTTGCGGCGATAGGTTCACCAGCTGCGGGAATGACGATCCATCCGAGCAGCGCCGGGCCGAAGATGATACCAACTGCGACCTCACCTATCAGGGATGAAAATCCGAAATGGTGCAGGAATTCACCGAAGAGCTTTGCGAAGAGAAGGAGCACAAGAATTGCGAGTAAGAATTCCATGCTTTAACCTCGCTTCTCCCAGAGCATGTGCCCGTGCGCCTCGATTCGTATGATTCGATGATAAGGAATCTCGACCTCTCCATCGGGAGAAGCTACGCGCATGAAGCCACGCCCAAGCTCAAGAATGTCACTACCCTCGATGACACGTTCATCGTTTGGGGCGCCACGATGCAAAATCGTCACTCGAGAAATTTGTAGCTCGTCTCCGCCACCCCACTTCAACTTGTTCAACACATCACGCGGTCCCATTTAAATCAGTAGAATTTAGCTAATTTACTATTTGAGGTATTGCCCAACGCTAACCTAAGAGTTCGAGTCCTTCCAACACGTGCCTGCGTGCGCCCTTTTCTGCGAACGGTCCATGTCCGGGATATAATCGCTCCACTTCAAGTTTTGCAAGCCTCCGTAACGAATTGGCCAATGCATTCCCGTCGCTGGTCGGCAGGTCCGTGCGTCCGACGCCGCCGCAGAAAAGCGTGTCACCGGAAAACAAAATTTTTCGCTGGGGCTCGTAAAGACTTATGCTGCCCTGGGTGTGGCCGGGCGTGTGGAGAACCTCAAGAATTAATTCCCCTAGTTTAACCCGATCACTATCGTGAAGCTCGCGCGCTA
>JAOUPD010000015.1 GCA_029880065.1 Hadesarchaea archaeon | reverse complement strand
AGCGCGATAAGGTGCTCGAGAGGAGGTCAAAAGGTGGCGAAAAAAGGACAAAGTAGACACATGAAACGCTACGTGGCGACGCGGGCACTGAAGCTTCCGCGCAAGTCTTTCCCCTGGATGGTGAAGCCCTCACCAGGCCCCCATCCTCGCAAGAGTTCCCTGCCGCTCCGGCTGCTTTTGAGGGATTACCTTTCGCTTGCCCGAACCGCTCGGGAAGCAGATAGAATTCTCGCAGGAGGGCAAGTGCTCGTGGACGGCAGGGTGAGGCGAAGTCCCAAATTCCCCGTTGGCCTGATGGACGTGGTGCAACTGCTTACCTTGAACCAAAACTATCGAGTGCTTCTAGACCACCGTGGGCGTCTAGTCCTCCATGAGATAGATAAAGCTGAAACTTCTTTGAAGCTTTGCAAGGTCATGCGCAAAGACATCTTACGGGGCAGGCGGGTCCAGCTCTCTTTCCACGACGGCAAGACGCTCGTCGGCGATTTTGATGAGTTCAGGCCAGAAGATGGGGTAAAGCTCACCCTACCCGAGATCAAGGTGCTCGAGCGATTTCCGTTTGAAAAGGGGGCCACGGTATTGGTCACCGGTGGGAAAAACGTGAGCAAGGTCGGCACCATAACCGATGTCAAATTGGTCGAGGGTAAACGGCCAAACATCGTGACGTTCGAGGCCGCCGGCGAAACTTTCCAAGCTCCCGAACATTACGTATTCGTTGTTGGAAAGGAGAAGCCCGCCATTTCGCTGCAGGAGGCATCTGCATGAACCTGATGCGCGAGATTCGAATCGAGAAAGTTACCCTAAATATAGGGGTCGGCGAGGGCGGCGACAAGCTCGCGAAGGCCGAGCGGGTGCTAGGAAGCATCACGGGACGAAAACCAGCGCGAGCGCAGGCGAAGCAGACGATAAGGGAATGGGGAGTAAAGCAAGGCGAGCCCATAGGTTGCAAGGTCACGTTGCGCGGCGAGGAAGCCACAAAAATTCTAAAGCGATTGTTCGATGCAGTCGAGCGCCGCCTCAGCGAGAAGTGTTTTGATGGTAAAGGAAACTTCGCTTTCGGGGTCAAGGAGCACATCGATATCTCCGGCGTTTCTTATGATCCAGAAATAGGCATCTTCGGGATAGATGTATGTGTAACGCTTCAGAGACCCGGATATCGGATCAAGCGCAGGAGGCGTCAACCAAAGGTGATACCAAAAAGGCACTGTATCGTTAAAGAGGAAGCAATAAATTTCATCACCGAGAAATTTGGAGTTCAGGTGGTCTGATGGCAAGGCGGAAGTTTGGACGGGGGGCTCATAAGTGCATCCGATGTGGCAGGTATGGGCATGTATACCAGCAATACGGGCTAAAGTTGTGCCGACGCTGCTTCCGCGAACTGGCGCCGAAGATGGGGTTCAAAAAATATGGGTGAGCAGATGCTGTTAGACCCTCTAGCCAATGCGCTATCAAAAATCGAGAACTACGAGCGTGCTCGAAAGCGCGAGGCGATAGTCGCCCCCGCATCGAAGCTGACTAGCGAGGTGTTGCGCATCATGCAGGAGGAAGGATTCATAGGTGAGTTCGAGTTCATTGACGATGGCCGCGGTGGGAAGTTCAGGGTTGTGCTGCAGGGTAAGATAAACGGATGTGGGGTGATAAAACCCCGATACGCCGTGAAGCGCGACGGTTACGAGCAGTGGGAGAAGCGCTACCTGCCCGCGGCTGGGTTCGGCTTGCTATTGGTCTCCACCCCGCGAGGAGTCATATCCCACCGACAGGCTGAAGAGCAGGGTTTGGGCGGACGACTTTTAGCGTACGTTTACTAACCATATGCCCGACCTGTGGATAAATCCTTCAATGAATTTCTTCATGTTCTACCAAAAACGTCACGTCTAACCCTTATATCAAGTGCCCTAAAATGTTATGAAAGACTAAAAGAATGCTGAGTCGTGTGATGGTGTCCAAATGGCAGCGGCAAAAATCAGGGAAGAGATAGAGGTGCCCGAAGGTGTAGAGCTTAAGCTCTCGGGCAAGGCGATAGAGGTTAGTGGACCGAAGGGTAAGCTAGCACGCAATTTCGATGTCCCCGGAATCGAGATGAGAATGGAGGGGAAAAAGATTTTGATTGAAATATCATCTACGCGTCGAAAGCATCGGGCTGCACTTGGTATGGTTCGGGCTCGTCTGGTTAATATGTTTAAGGGCGTTACTACTGGTTTCACCTACAAGCTCCGCGTGGTTTACTCGCATTTTCCGATCACGATAAAGATAGAGGGAAAGCGTGCCCTGATTCAAAACTTTCTTGGTGAGCGGGCTCCCCGCATGGCCAAGATCGTCGGTGGCGTGAACGTGGAAGTAAAGGGGGAAGAAATAATTGTCCAAGGCATCGATAGGGACGAAGTCGGACAGACGGCATTTAATATCGAACAGGCAACTTTCATCAGGCACCGCGACCCACGCGTCTTTCAAGACGGGTGTTATATTGTAGGTAGGGCATGAGAATGACGAGAAAAAAACGAACTCCTAAATTCAGGCGTCAGGAGTGGTTTAGGTTTGCAAAGCTCGGTGAAAAGTGGCGCAAGCCCCGAGGCAGCGACAGCAAGATGCGGCTTGGCGTAAGTGGAAAACCGACGATTGTCTCAATTGGCTATCGATCGCCGAAAAACATACGGGGGGTTCATCCTTCTGGATTTGTCGAAGTTCTGGTGCATGCTCCCCGCGATCTCGATGGACTTGACACGAGCAAGCAAGCGGTTCGGATAGGCTCAAGCGTCGGTGGGCGAAAACGGGAACAGATCTTGGCTAAAGCCAAGGAGCTTGGTATCCGGGTGCTAAATCCTGGAGGAGGCGAAAAACGTGAAGTTGAACACGCAGCGTAGGCTGGCGGCTGATGTCCTCGGCGTGGGTGTTAACCGAGTCTGGATTGACTCCGCCCGTATCTCCGATGTTTCAGCGGCGATCTCGCGTGAGGATATCAATCGCTTGATCCGACAGGGCGCGATCAAGGCGAGGCCGGAGCTAGGGATAAGCCGTGGAAGGTTCAGGCGGCGGGCCGCCAAGCGCAAGCGAGGCAGGCGGCGAGGCGTTGGGAGCAGGAAGGGCACGCGGAGGGCTAGGCAACCGAAAAAGGCGAGTTGGATCAGAACCGTGCGGCCACTGCGCGTGAGGCTGCGTGAACTTAAGCGAGAGGGAACAATCGATCGGCACGAGTATTGCAGGCTCTACCGGATGGTAAAAGGTGGGGCCTTCAAGAGCAAAGCTCATCTAGAAACCCACCTTAAGGAACGAGGACTTTTGAAGGGATGAAGATGTCGAAGATCGGACCACGCTGGAAGGTTGAGTTCAGGCGCAAGCGAAAGGGAAAGACTGATTATAGGCGTAGGCTCAAGTTCCTACGTTCCGGAAAACCGCGACTGGTAACGAGAATTTCGCTAAAGCATGTCATCGCCCAATTCGTGCGCGCCACCCCTAGCGGGGACCTCACCCTTGCCTCAGCGCACTCGAAAGAGCTTGAGAAGCTCGGGTGGAAGGGATACACTGCAAATACTCCCGCGGCCTACCTAGTGGGGCTTCTCTGCGGCTACCGCGCGTTGAAAGCTGGGACAAAGGAGTGTGCTTTGGATATCGGGATGCACAACCCAACTTCACAAGTTAAAGTTTTCACCGTGCTCAAGGGGGCGCTCGACGCAGGTCTACAAATTCCCCATGGTGAAGTGGTTTTACCCAGCGATGAGCGGATACGCGGGGAACACATCGCCCAGTACGCCGCGAGGCTGAAGGAGAAGAATGAAAAAGCATATCGCGCGCAATTTTCCGCCTACCTTCAACGTGGGTTGTCACCAGAGCAGCTACCGGAGCACTTTAATGAAATCAAGCGGGCAATAGTTACGCAGTTTGGTGAGTAGAATGCGAAGAAAATCTAGAGCACGGAAAAAACCAATAAGAGAGAGATTCAACATCGACCTCTGGCAGCCTCGGACGAGCATGGGGCGAGCGGTAAAGGAAGGGCAGATAACCGAAATATCCCAGATCCTGCGGCAGGGGAGACCGATCAAAGAGCCTGAGGTTGTCGATGCACTCGTGCCAAACCTCGAGGAGGACATCTTGGGGGTTAGCTTGGTCCAGCGGATGCACAAGTCGGGGCGCCGAATTAAATATCGTGTGGTCACGGCGGTCGGAAATCGAGGGGGGATTGTCGGAGTTGGGCACGCGAGCGCACGCGAGATTGGCCCCTCCATACGAAAGGCCATAACAACGGCGAAGCTAAACGTCGTGGAGGTCGCGCGGGGCTGTGGGAGTTGGGAATGTGCCTGCGGGCGGCCTCATTCAGTTCCATTCGAGGTTACCGGGAAAAGCGGTAGCGTCCACATGACGATAAAACCCGCCCCTCGCGGACTGGGGTTAGCAGCGGCTGAGGTCTCTAAGGTAATCCTTCGAATGGCCGGAATCAAAGATACTTGGATTCACTCTCGCGGACAAACGCGCACGACACTCAACTTCGCTCTCGCTACCTTCGATGCCCTAAAGCAGACCACAAGGGTAGCCCTGCGGGAATCTCATAAGGGCCACGTTTTCATCGGAAAGGTTGGTGAACTAGGTGACCAAGCTAGCGGTAGTTAGGGTACGCGGTAGCGTGAACTTGCGGCGTGATGTGCTGGAAACAATGCAAATGTTAGGCCTAACGCGTGTCAATCATTGCATCATAATCGATGATATCCCTTCCTACCTCGGGATGCTGCAGAAAGCAAAGGATGTTCTTACATGGGGGGAGGTCGAGCAGGGGGTGTTAGAGCAACTCATCCGAAAACGCGGTAGGTTAGCTGGCGACAAGCGCTTGACCGATGAATTCGCCAAATCTCAAACTTCGTTTCAATCGTTGAGCGAGTTCGCCGCCGCGGTGCATGCTGGCGAGGTTGAGCTCAGAGCACTTCCCAGATTGAAGAAAGTTTTCAGACTTCACCCACCGCGAAAGGGATACAAAGCCACGAAGCGACCCTTCAAGGATTTTGGCGATTTGGGCTACCGTGGCGAGCGAATTAACGAACTCATCCTCAAAATGATTTAGGTGTTTTAAATGGTGGTGCGAAGGCGACGAAAGGTTCGGAAGCAAAGAGGCAGAAGAACTTACGGAAGGGGATGCTCGAAGCGGGGACGCGGGAGCGGGGAAAAGGGCGGAAAGGGGCTAAGCGGCGGTCACAAGCAGAAATGGTCATACGTGCTTAGATACATGCCCAAACATTTCGGCAAGCACGGGTTCACACGCTTTTCCAAATTGAGGAGGAAAGTCAACGCGATCAATGTAGGTGAACTCGACGAGCGCCTCGACGAACTTCTGCAGCAGGGTATCGCCAAACGCGAGGAGGAGCGGATCGTGGTCGACATCGGGAAACTTGGTTTTGAGAGGGTGCTCGGTGGAGGGCACGTCACCCGCCCTATCGAGGTCGTCGCGAAGGAATTTGTTGGGTCGGCGAAGCGAAAACTCGAGGAGGCAGGCGGCAAGGCAATAGCGGGTGAAGGCGATGGAACAAGCTGAGCAGCCGCGGTCCAAACTTTACGCCCTTGAAGGCCTCGTACGAAGACTTCCTGAGGTCTCGGTTCCAAAACGGCACGTTTCCTTTAAAGAAAAGTTCATGTGGACGGGGATAGCCCTCATCGGCTTCTTCGTTTTAACCCAAGTTTCGCTTTATGGAATGGCTGCCGGAGCAGGGCAAACGGCATTCTTTGGGCAGCTACGATTCATACTCGCCAGCCATGCAGGGAGCTTGATGGAGCTTGGTATCGGGCCGATCGTCACCGCGGGCATCATCATGCAGCTACTGGTTGGGAGCAAGATAATCGGGCTTGACCTGAGCAAGACAGAGGATCGCGCCCTCTTCACTGGCGTCCAGAAAATAGGGGCCATACTCATGGGCATCTTCCAGGCGTCGATGCTCGTGATGTCGGGGTGGTACGGGGTCGCCTTTGGCTCAGGCGCGGGTATCTTCCTAATCGTTCAGCTCACGATAGGAGTACTCATCGTGGTCTACCTCGACGAAGTGGTTTCGAAATATGGGTTTGGGAGCGGGATCAGCATCTTCATCATGGCAGGCGTGGCAGGGACGATTTTTTGGCAGGCTTTCAATCCACTGCAAGTTGGTGGCCAATTTACTGGAGCGATCCCCAATTTCTTCGGGACCATGCTCGGCGGGGGCAACATTTCTGATGCATTTTTCAGGCCGGGGATGCCAAACATGATGGGTGTTTTCGCCACCATTATCGTCTTCTTCATCGTCGTGTACGCCGAAAGCATGCGCATCGAGATTCCCCTCGCATACGGTCGCTTCGGGGGCATTCGGGGGCGCTACCCGATAAAGTTCCTTTACACCTCGGTCATCCCTGTAATTCTCGCGATGGTGGTGTTTGCGAACATCAGGATGTTGGGGATGGTTTTCTCGCCACTCCAAGGAGCTTCCTATTACCTCAGTGCCCCGAACGGCATCTTTGACGTGATGGCCGATCCTCTCCGGGCTGGGATTTACATATCAATCTTAGTCTTGCTATGCATGGGCTTCGCTTGGCTCTGGGCAAACATGACGGGGATGGGGCCTCGCGATGTGGCGCGGCAGCTCGATCGATCTGGAATGTTAATCCCCGGATTTCGCCGTGATATAAGAGTGATGGAGTGGGTATTGGGCCGCTACATCATGACGGCTGCACTGCTCGGAGGGGCATTTGTCGGAGCGATCTCCGCAGTTGCAGACTTTATGGGCGCCTTGGGCAGCGGCACGGGTATCTTGCTGACCGTGGGCATTATGTATAGTCTTTACCAAGAGATAGCGAAGGAACGTATGACAGAGATGTTTCCGGCGATGAGGAGGTTATTTGGTGAGTAGGGTAGTCGTGGTTACGGGTGTGCCAGGCACTGGAAAGAGCACCGTTGTCCAAGAGGCGCTAAAGCAGCTCAAAACTCAGGATGTCGAGTACGAGTTTATAAACTACGGTGACGTGATGTTTAAACTAATGCGCGATCGCGAAGGAGTGACCGACCGCGACGAGATGCGGAAGTTTCCGACAGGCTCATATCGTGAGATCCAGCGTGAGGCCGGAAAGCAGATCGCGCGCGCGGCCCGGCAAAAATTTGTGCTTGTTGACACCCACTGCTTAATCAAAAAACCCGAGGGCTATTATCCAGGCCTCCCCCGATGGGTGATCGAGGAGCTCAATCCTGAATCAATCGTGATAATTGAGGCGACCCCTGAAGAGGTCGCGCGGCGGCGCACCAAGGACACCACGCGCCGACGAGACAAAGAACTCTTGGATGAAGTCGTGGAGCACCAACTATTAAACCGCGCTACGGCGACGGCCTATGCGACGCTCACGGGTGCGACGGTGAGGATAATCCATAATAGGGATGGAAAACTCAGTAAAGCTGTGAAGGAAATGGTCGAGGTACTTAGGTGAACCCATGCGCCGCTTACTCGTTTGCCCGCTAATCGTCGTCTTCCTGCTTGCAAGCTTCGCTATGACAGCTGGTGCAGAGGAGGCGGAAGATGAGCATGGAACTTACAAGGTACTGTTGCAGACCGTAGACAGCTCCATCATATCCCTCAGGCAAGGAGGCAGTGCATCGGGAAGTTTGAGCCAAGCACGAACACTCTACAATAGTCTTGTGGGTCCATATGAAAATGATAATTTTGGCGGTAGTCCGAAACTCATAGAGATAGACAACCGAATAACCCAAGCTTTCAACTCTTTGCAGCAATCGGCAACGGAGGAAAATATTCGGGTTCTACGCTCGGACATCTCACTAATGGCGAGCGAGCTTGGGATTGGGCTATCTTCCATCTACGAATACGCGCTATTCATCGTCCTCGGAATCGGGATATTTGTCTCCCTCCTTATCACCTTGATAACCCGACGTGTCGTGAACTGGGAGCGCATGAGGCAAATCAAGGCCGAAGTGACTACATTCCAGAAGGAGCTCCGCGAGGCACAGCGCAAGCGGGACATGAAGAGCGTGCACAAGCTTCAGCAGGATCAAAAGCGGATAATGTCGCTTCAGGGGGCGATGATGAAGGAAAATTTCAAGCCCACGCTCTTCTACATCGTACCATATTTCATCTTCTGGTTCATCCTATCGGGCATATACGCGGGATGGGTCGTGGCATGGCTACCATTCCGCTTGGACCTACCCTTCTTCGGCACCTGGGTTTCTTGCGGCTTTCTGAGTTGGTACCTCCTCACCTACTTCGGATTTTCCCAGATGTGGCGAAAATTGCTTATCCGTGATTAATATGCCCGCGCGAAGGTACCGCTCTGCAAGATACAAACAGCATTTCCTCCGCACTCCCGGAGGGCGAACCATCGCACACTACAAAGAAGGACGGGTGGGGGTGGCGAGATGCGCCTCCTGTGGGCGCCCGCTGGGGGGCGTTCCCCGAGTTAGGTCGAGCGAGTTGCGGTCTCTCCCCCGCAGCTCCCGCATACCGAATCGCCCCTATGGTGGTTATCTCTGCCCGACCTGCGCGCGTCAGGCGATCAAAGAAGCTGCTCGAGCGTGAGCGAATGGTAGTCGTTGCTATAAGCGGTTTGCACGGGGCGGGAAAGACGACTGCCGCACGGGCGCTGGCAAGAAAATTCAAACTCCGCTATGTCTGCGCGGGGACCGTTTTCAGACAGCTCGCCAAAGAACGAGGGATGACGCTCGACGAATTTTCCCGTTATGTCGAACGCCGCCCCAGCATAGACCACCAAATCGACCGACTAACTGCAGCGGCTGCGAAGGGCAAAAATGTGCTTATCGATGCCCGTCTTGCAGGGTGGATGGCTAAACAGGCGAACCTGAAAGTCCTGCTCACCGCCCCGCTCGAGGAAAGGGTTCGGCGGATTGCTCGTCGGGAGGGGCGGAAGTACAAAGAGGTGCTTAACGAGACTCGCAAGCGGGAGCGGAGCGAGGCCAAGCGTTTCAAACAATTTTACAGTATAGATGTCAATGATCATTCTCCGTTTGACATCGTGCTGAACACTGAACGTTTCACCGCCAAGGAGATGGTACGGATTTTGGAGCTCGCGGTAGGGCAGTTCATTCGAAAGAGGTCGTGAGATGGTGATGGAAGTAGGTCGGGTTTGTGTTAAACTCGCTGGGCATGAAGCGGGCAAGCAGTGCGTAATCGTGGATATACTCGGCAACGTCTACGTGGTGGTGAGTGGCCCTGGGGTCAAACGGCGCCGATGCAACATCGCACACCTTGAGCCCCTTGAGCAAAAAGTTGAAATTGCGAAGGGGGCCTCGGATGAGGATGTGAAACGCACGCTCGAGGCAGCAGGTTTGGTAAAAACAGAAAAGCCATCAAAGAAACCTTCTGAGCCCAAAGAAAACATGGCCTAACGTTCATTAGTAATAGGTGTTTTAAGTGAGTAAACTACCCTCCGATGTCAAGCGTGAAGTTCTAATCCGGGCTCAAGATATGACCGATCCCAGTCATGGCTGCGAACCCAACAAGCGCTCAATTCATGAACACTTGCGCTTGGGAATCATCAATCTCGATAAACCTGTTGGGCCAACCTCGCACGAAATCGTCGCTTGGGTGAAGCGCGTGCTCAAGATTCGCCGCGCGGGGCACGGGGGAACGCTCGATCCAAAGGTTAGCGGGGTGCTGCCGACAGCGCTCGAGGATGCGACGAAAATCGTCCAGACGTTGCTGCCAGCGGGAAAAGAGTACATTTGTGTGATGCACCTCCACGGTGATGTACCTGATCACAAGCTCGAGCAGGTATTGCACGAGTTCGAAGGCGAGATATATCAGCGTCCTCCCTTACGGGCAGCCGTCAAGCGGGTGCTCCGTACGAGGAAAATTTACTACATCGAACTCTTGGAGCGGGAGGGCAGGGACGTGCTCATGCGCGTGGGGTGCGCGGCGGGTACCTACATGCGAAAGCTTATGTACGACGTAGGTGAGGCCTTGGGTTGCGGTGCCCACATGCGAGAGCTTCGCCGGACGCGGACAGGACCTTTTCGCGAAGACGACACTCTGGTCAAACTACAAGACCTTGCCGATGCCTACGCTTTCTGGAGCGAGGATGGTGATGAAAAGCACCTGCGCAAAGTCATTTTGCCAGTGGAGGCTGCGGTTGAACACCTGCCCAAACTTGTCGTGCGCGATGGGGCCGTTGATGCGCTTTGTCACGGCGCCAGCCTCGCGGCACCCGGTGTGCTCCAAGTCGACACTGGAATCTCTCAGGACAACCTCGTGGCACTGATGACGCTTAAGGGTGAAGTCGTCGCGCTAGCTCGTGCCTCTATGACCTCGAAGCAAATCTATGAAGCCGAGCACGGGATTGTCGCGAAGCCTGAGCGCGTGGTGATGTCGCCGGGCACATACCCGCGGAAATGGAAATGATACAGGGCCACGCTTCCTTTTGCGAACGCCCCCATGTCCGCTAATCAGCCATTACAAGTCAAAAGAGAGATATGTAGAAAGAGCCATAATTTTAAGTGGTGAAACTCTGGCGAGAAAGTTTGGGGCCCCTGAGGTTGAAATTGTAAATGTTAAAGAACTCGAACTGAAGGAGCCCTTGGTGATTTCCGGATTTGTTGGAGCTGGCTTGGTGGGTTCAATAGCTGTTGATCACATTATCAATCAGCTCAAGATGGATGAGATAGCTTACGTGAAATCAAAACACCTCCCTCCAGCCACCATCTTTGTAGGGCAAAGACTACGGCATCCCTTCAGAATTTATGGAAGCAAAAAGGACAATCTCTGTGCAATAATTTGCGAGATACCCCTTCGATATGAGGGCCTCTATTCGATTTCCTCCGCGATCCTGGATTGGGTTGAGGAAAAGAAGGCGAAGGAAATGGTAGTTTTGGAGGGAGTACCGGTTCCCGGATTGCCGAAGGAGCGCAAAGCTTTCTGTGTGACCGAATTGGGAAAATGTGAAATTCTCAAGGAGAAGGGGATAGACCTATTTAGCAAGGGGGTTATTACCGGGATAGCGGGTGCAATACTGAGCGAATGTTTGACGAGGAAAATTGGAGGTACCGCACTCTTGACCCCTGCAATCTCCTTCATGCCAGATCCCGAAGGGGCCGCTACCTTGATTGACGCCTTAAACAAATCTCATGGATTGAAAATAGATACTTCAGAGCTCCTCGCGGGAGCAAAGGAGATAAGGGAAAAACTGAAGGAAATCGCTGAACACTATGAAAAAATGAAAACTGGTGTCGAAGAGTCTGAAAGAATGTATGCTTAAACATCAAGTCTTGGAAGCCAGTAATCCACTAGCTCTTTCAATTTACTTGATTTTAATTCAAACAGCCCAAGCGAGAAAGTGATTATAGAGCCGAGATTATAGATAGATTGACAGCCGGGGTAGCCTAGCCAGGTAAGGCGCAGGTTTGGAGAACCTGTGGCTCTTTGGGCCGCAGGGGTTCGAATCCCCTCCCCGGCGCCACCTTTCGAACGGAAGGGGCGTTATTGAGAGAATTTCCGTTTTCACCCACGTTACGGAATTCCGTAATATCATTACAGTTTTCCGTAATCCACCGCGCCACCCAATCGGTGCGCCTGAGAGCGGGCAGGTCATCGCGTTGAAACTTAAGTAAAGTCCAAAGTTGGTATAGAAGATGACAAAATATTGGATTTCAACATGCTCTATCTAAAAGAAAAGGGATATGTTGAACTGACCAAATCAATCAGAGGCGTTCCTTGGGCTTTTGCACAAATCACAAGTGCGGGAATAGATTCTGTTGAAAGCCTATAGATCAATAGCACTTCAAGTTGGAAAATTCATTTAGAATGTCCGATTACGAAAGCACCCGCAGGTTCGCGTTGTCGTATATGCGCTTTAGTCGTTCGGGGCTGAAATCCGTGTAGTGCCGTGCTAAGATTGACCTCGGAATTTGACGGCAAAAACGCGCCAAAAACCAAGCAGATTAGCGAGACTTTTTCTTCCCCGGTTTCTTCTTCGGCTTTTTCTTCTTTCGCATCATAGATTTCACCATTGGAACATGTTCTGAGAAGATAAAAGACTTTACCATAAGTTCATCACCTTGGCTTCAACAACCTCGTCGATTTTCGCGCATCTTTACACGAGAACCTTCAACCCCGCCTTATCGTAGATTCGCTTCAACCGCTCCGGGCTGAAGTCTGTGTAGTGCCTTGCCAGCACGCTCCTCGGAACCCTTCCGCAGAAAGCATCCACGTATCGGTCGGCAACTCCCAACTAGTCCATCTCGGAGCAGAACCAATCCCTCAAGATTTGGGGTGTGATGTGAACTCCTGTTCGCTCCTTTCCTTTCTTGAACGTCTTCCGGACCGCCTTCTCCGAGAACAGTTTGGAATCCGGCGTTAATCTCTCGCGTCCGTTGAGGTATTCGCGCAGTGCTTGCTCGGACTCTTCGTTGAAAAATGTCGCCCATGTTCGTTTGGTCCGGCTGCCATCGCCCTTCGGCAAGACCGTGCGCCTTTCAAGGTCGATTTCCTTTAGCGCAAGGGAAATTAACTCATGCTTTCGCAACCCGGTTGTGGCATACATCAAGAAAATCGCTCTTTCTCTGGGCGACTTGAGCGCGGCATAGAATTTTTGGACGTCCTCTCTCGTGGGGATTGTCTTGGGTTTGAACGGCGTGTGGGGCAGCCTAAAACTTTCCACGACCTCGCTCATGCGCATGAAATCTCGGAAGAACCGGCGCAACGCGATTATCAGGTTTGCCCGCGTTCGCTCGCGCTTCTCCTTAAACCCTGCGAGATAGTTTCGGATGTCGACATCCGTGATCTCGCCGGGGCCTTTCTTAACTGATTTAAAGAAGCGCCTAATTTTCTGCGCGTGCCCCTTAACCGTATTCTCACGTAATTGTAGGTCAACTTCGCAGAACTGTTTAAAGGAGGCGAGCAACCCGTCCACATCTAAGGGCGATAGGTGGGTTTGGAGAACCTGTGGTCCTTTGGGCCGCAGGGGTTCGAATCCCCTCCCCGGCGCCACCTTTCGAACGTCTTAATAAGCCCCTCAACGAATTTAAGAAAGACCTAGTTGGCGATTCGAATGCCAGAAGAATTCAAGCATATCGTGCGGCTCGCGGGGAAGGACCTGACTGGCGGGAAGCAGGTCCAGCTAGCGCTAGCTGACCTGAAGGGCGTGAGTTCGAACTCTGCCCGAGCTGTTGCTTATGTCGCAGATATCGACCCATTCACGAAGCTTGGCAACTTGAACAAAGAGCAGGTGGAACGCCTCGAGCAAGTCTTAAAAAACCCGGCCGAGCACGGGATCCCGAGCTGGATGTTCAACCGGAGAAAGGATTACGATACTGGCAAGGACCTTCATATCTTGGGCGCGGATTTGGCGATGGTGGTGCGCACTGACATCGGGCGCGAGCGTAGAGTTCGAAGTCGTCGAGGCATTAGACATGAGCTTGGTCTGTCCGTACGAGGGCAGCGAACGCGCACCACTGGCCGCAAGGGTCTAGTCGTGGGGGTGAAGCGCAAGGAAATTCGCATACGCGAAGAAGCCGCGAAAGTCGGGAAGGGTAGGCGGGAGAAGAAAGAAGGGGTAACGAAAGAAGAGGAGAAGAAAGAAGGGGAGAAGAAAGAAGGAGAGAAGAAAGAATGAAGCGCCAGCGAAAGAAATATCGCAGGCCCCTACACCCTTGGGAAAAAGAGCGGTCGGACGCCGAGGACAAACTCCTCCGCCAATACGGGCTCCGTCGAAAGGAGGAGATATGGCGGATCCAGACCCTACTTCGAAACTTCAGGCGGCAAGCTCGTCACCTGCTCGCCGCCTCGGGCACTCAAGCGGAACTCGAGACCAAACAGCTTCTGGCGCGTCTCCGTCGCCTTGGGCTCGTGGGCGAGGGTGCGACGTTGGATGACGTACTCGGCTTGAACATCGAGAACCTGCTCGAGCGCCGCCTCCAAACGCTCATCCATCGCAAAGGTCTGGCTCGGACGCCGCAGCAGGCCCGACAGCTTGTGCTTCATGGCCATATAGCTATCGCAGGCAAACAAGTCAGCGTGCCGAGCTACTTGGTACCTCTCAAGGATGAGAATATGATAGGGTATGTGGCGGGTTCGTCTTTTAAGGTTCAACCACAACCCGAAGCCCCAGCGGCCGAAACCATTATTGAGGAGAAGGTGGAAACCCGACCCGAGGAGGCTGAGGGTGGGGCCGAAGCGCAACCTAAGGAGGAAACAGCATGACAGACGGGAAGTGGGGAGTCGCTCATATTTACTCATCGTTCAACAACACTATCATCCACATCACCGATCTCACCGGGGCCGAGACTGTGGCCCGCTGGTCGGGAGGCATGGTGGTCAAGGCCGATCGAGAGGAGTCCTCACCCTACGCGGCGATGCAGGCTGCGATGCGCGCGGCTGAGGAGGCGATGGAGAAGGGCTTCACGGGCATTCACATCAAAGTGCGTGCTCCGGGCGGGGGCGGTTCGAGGAGCCCTGGCCCCGGGGCGCAGGCGGCAATTCGAGCACTAGCGCGCGCGGGTTTAAGGATTGGGAGAATTGAGGATACCACGCCGACTCCACACGATGGATGTCGACGACCGGGGGGGAGAAGAGGCCGCCGAGTATGAGGTGAAAAAAATGGAAATCAAAATCCGGAAGCTAGAAGGTGACGAGATGGAGTTCGTGCTTTCTGGAGCTAACCCAGCCTTCGCGAACGCCCTCCGTCGGACCGCGCTGCGCGAAGTACCAGTGATGGCGATCGATGAAGTCGAGTTCAAAGTCAATGATTCGGCGATGTACGACGAGGTTCTCGCGCACCGACTCGCGTTAGTGCCACTTCGCACGCTCCTTAAAGGCTACAACCTGCCCGGTGAGTGCGGCTGTCGGGAAGGGCGCTGCCCGAAGTGCAGCGTGTCCCTGACGCTTAAGCGCGAGGGCCCCGTGACAGCACTTAGTGGCGATCTGAAGTCGACCGATGAAGAGGTCGTGCCGGTGAGCGGCTCGGTTCCGATTATCAAGCTCGAAAAGGGGCAGCACCTCGAGCTGACCGCCATCGCGCGCTTGGGATTTGGCAAGGAGCACGCGAAATGGCAATCTGGAGTGGTCGCGTACAAGTACATGCCAGTGTTCGAACTTGACGAAAAAGCGTGCGACAGTTGCGGTGCCTGTGTCAATGCCTGCCCGGTGAAAATCATCGAGCTCGCCGGGAAAAAACCGAAAATTAGCGATATAATGCTATGCACTATATGCAAAGCCTGCGCCGAAGTCTGCCCGCCCAAGGCAATCCGAATAGGAAGCGACCCTACGAAGTTCATCTTCCACATCGAGTCGGCCGGAGGCATGCCCCCCGAACAGATCATCCTTAAGGCAATGGGGGTCCTTGAGGACAAGCTCAATGAATTTTCGAAGCAAGTGAAGAAACTTTAAGAAGATTAAAACCTCCACAGCACATAATTTTGCTTGGCGCGGGGGTGGCCGAGTCAGGTCAAAGGTCTAACGACCGACTAAAGGTGCCAGCTTGAGGGGCTGGTCCCGTAGGGGTTCGCGGGTTCAAATCCCGTCCCCCGCACCATTTTGATGCCGTTAACTTGTCTGCCTTTTTACTTTGAAATTTAACGTCTCCCGAGGAATTGCCTAGAAGAAAAGAAGGATTTTTACTGCAGTACAATGTTAATTATCAGGCACCTAAATTATTCTCATAATAAAAAGGAGAGTGAGATAAATGAAAGAAAAGGCATCAAGCCATCAAAAATTACTTTTGTTTTTCGCGATAATATGCATAAGTCTAATAGTTGTTTCTTACGGCTGGATAATTCCTATGCTGCAGGCAGAACATTCGCCAAAAGAAGCCTCCACCGAAAACATGGTTTTGATCCCGGCAGGTACTTTTTTGATGGGGCGTGAGAACAGAGAAGGCTGGTCGCCCATGGCTGCTCCGAAAATGTTTAACGATGAACTGCCTGTTCACCAAGTTTACCTAGATGCATTTTACATCGACAAATATGAAGTAACAAACCGTCAGTTCATGGAGTTTGTAACGGCCACAAAATATGAGACCGATGCAGAGAGAAATGGCGGGAGTTCGGTTATGGTTCCGGCAAGCCAAGCTGATGAGCCTATCGGAGTAACAGATATAGGTTGGAAATGGGTAGAAGGGGCAGCTTGGCGTACACCGGAAGGTCCGGAATCCAGCATCGAGAACTTGATGGAGCACCCGGTGGTCCATGTAAGTTGGAATGACGCAAATGCTTACGCGGAATGGGTTGGTAAAAGACTCCCAACCGAAGCCGAATGGGAAAAAGCCGCAAGAGGGGGGTCAAACACAAATTGGTTTTGGTCTGACTTTTTAGATAATGCAGGAAAATATCAAAATTTTTATGGTGAGCACCGCTTGGATCATCAATACCCGCCTGAGGTTTATGACGGCTATGATAATACATCTCCCGTCGGTTCTTTCCAACCGAACGGTTACGGCCTTTATGATACGGCTGGCAATGTATTTGAATGGGTTTACGACTGGTACGAATATGGCTATTTTTCCCGCAGCCCGCAAAACAATCCTACTGGGCCGGCAAGTGGTGAAGG
>JAOUPD010000014.1 GCA_029880065.1 Hadesarchaea archaeon | reverse complement strand
GTTTTGCAAGAAACATAGTGATGTAGTGGACGTGCATAACCGTTGCTCCTGCTTCTAGTGTTGTGAAGCTGTACTCAGAACTTTCGGAAGAGTTGTTGCTAGGGTCTGTGCTCTTGACGACGTAATAGTAAGTCGTGTTTTCTGTCAGGTCGGTGAGTCCGATGCTGTGCGACGTTACGTAAGCTGAGTCGTATTTGTTATCCGTGTAATTCCCTGGTGACGTGCCATACTTGACCAAGCTGTCCGCGATTTCATCCGTGTCCCAAGTGATGGTTGCTGAATTTTTCTTTATGTTTGAGGAGGCGACATTCTCGATGACTGGTGGCGTTGTATCCGGTGCAGCGGTGGTGAATGTGTAATACGATCCGTTATTGTCGTCGACTGCAGTGTTTGAACTCGGGTCCGTCGATTGCACCTCATAATAATACGTTGTAGATGCGGAAAGCTCCGTGAGCGTTATTGAGTGGCTCGTGACCATGGTCGCATCTGATTCCGTGCTCCCCAGAGCCGGAGAAGTTCCGTAATTGACCACACTATCACTGAGTTCATCCGTGTCCCAAGTGATGGTCGCTGAATCGTACGTTATGTTTGAGGAGGCGACATTCTCTATGACGGGTGGCGTTGTATCCGGTCCCGTGGTGGTGAATGTGTAGTACGACCCGTTGTTGTTGTCGACTGTAGCGTTTCCAGCACAGTCCGTCGATTTCACCTCATAGTAATAGATTGTAGATGCCGAAAGTCCCGTGAGCGTTATCGAGTGGCTTATGACCTTTATCACATCAGATTCCGTGCTCCCCAGAGCCGTTGTGGTTCCATAGTTGACCACGCTGTCACTGACTTCATCCGTGTCCCAAGTGATGGTCGCTGAATCGTACGTTATGTTTGAGGAGGCGACATTCTCTATGACGGGTGCCGTGGTATCGTCCTCTAGAGGTGGAAATACCGTTCTCAAGGTGAAATCTACCCAGAAAACTCCCATGTTGTTGGGGATTGCGTCGTCCAGTGCGTCCCCGATATCCTTCGGCGGATTAGCTAGTTTACTCCACCATTTCTCGTCGGCCGGGTACCCGAATTGGAACAATACGTCGTTGGGGTAAAATGTAGAAGCCCATGTTGCGAACTCAGAGACCATTGCACCGAGATTCCTCAGTTTTTGGCTGTCGTCGACGAAAACTATATCCCCTCTGTAGTTCGGCGGCATCCAATCCCAAGTAAAGTGCTTGAGGAACAACGTGAAATTCTCGTTGTGTAACTTTACCCTGGCTTCCCAGTTTTCCGCTTCCTCATCAGTCACTGGTTGACCCCAGTTTTGTTGCGAAGTATATCTGTACCACTCCACATCCACGCCGAAGCCTAGCACACACGGGTGGCTACCATACCTGTCCAACACGAGGTCGATCAGAGTACACATGTCCGCAAACGCTGGCTCGACCTGCAGCCACACCTTTATCCCGTGGGTGTCGAAATAGGCGAGGTAGTTCTCGTGGCGGTCCACGTCATCGAATGCTATATTCTCGTATGAACCATTTGGCGATGGGAATTCTAAGTAACATGTCACGCCAGTCTCCGGGTAGGTTCCAACTATCCAGATTCCAGCCCCCGTGGAGCCGGGCCAATAACTCGCCATGGTCATCATGTCCCTTTCCCACTCTTCTTTAACCGGGAGTGGGCTTATGCCGTAGCTGGACTGCCTGCACCCGGCGTATTTGATGGTTCCGGCGTAACCAGGCTCCGCCTTCGAAGTACCGGTGAAACCAACGCTCAACAGTGCCCCAACAAGTAATAAGCAAACGGTGATGCCAACATGCTTTTTATACATCGAGTGTTTTTTCATTTTTTTCATCCTCCTTATGCTGGTTTAAAAACTCCGCAAGTGAGGTTATCCATCCTACCTTGCGTCATCGCATATCTAATAAAGTTTTTAATCTATAAAAAAATTGCGGAATCTGTCTTTATCAGCCATTTTACGCTCGGTTTTAGGCCGAGCTGGCGAGTTGGTCTAAAATTTGTTTCTACCTATCTTTTCTGAAGAAATTGTGCAAAGTTATAAAACTGGAAGAAGTGGTTCCTCAGCTCTAAGTTCTTGACGCCTCGCATGGAGCGAATCTTCGCTATCTCCGAATGGTAGCGCTCGATTTTGTTGTTGCTCAACAGGACGGCTAGGGTAAAAACCGCTCGCGCATTTGCTGCTCTTCTGCAGAAAACTTTTTAAGAATTGATCAAGAATAAAAGAATGATTCTATGGATTTTGCTTTACAAGTGAGATTAGTGATCGGTAAGCCCGCGAACCACTGGCTTTCTGAGGAACCAGTAAAAGATGGTTATTGGGGGTTTGTCAGGTGCAAAGAGGATTATGAAAGGGAAAAATCTGCGGTTTGCCGGCAAATTGAGGGTCTAATCTCAGATTTGAAAAAAGAGGGGATAGGAATCGATTTTTTACCAGAAATAGAAATTCAGAATTTAGACGATGTATTAAAAAAATTTGATGAACTGAAAAACACAGCTGTAAACATAATCCTGGGAATCTCTCCTCTAGAGTGGTGCCGTCCTGAGATGTGCAGTAAATTGATAAACGCGATAACCGCTGCTTCTAAATACACTATCCTATTCGATAAGTTTGGGCCAGATATTTATGCAGGAACTCTATTTACACCTCCCGCTTATCAATTTCTCAAACGACATCATCTTGTGGATAGAGTCTTCCAAGTAGAAGGAGATGAGAAGAAGCTAAAAACAATCTTAAGAAGCATATACGCCTTGGAAAAAATTTCTTCGGCGAGGCTTGTCTGCGTTGGGCCAATAAACGCAGAACTGGGGGGATGGCCCACTCTTAAGAAAAGTATTGAGATGTTTGGCCATGATACGCGATTTTACACTTACGATGAATTTATAAAAGATTTTATGGAATTTTATGAAGATAAAAATAAACAAGGAGAAGCGAGAAAAATAATTGAAGATTTTGTATCTAAGAGTACAAAGGTAGTCGAACCTACGGAAGAGAAACTTTTTCGTGCTGGGATCTATTATTTAGTTTTAAAGAAATATATCAGAGAAAATGAAGCTGATTGGATCACCGTAAATTGCCTAAGCGAATTGGTAGAAAAAACCAAAGCTACCCCTTGCATGGCTTTTTCTATTTTTAATGATTCAGGAATCGTAGCAACCTGCGAGGCAGATCCTGCAGCTATGAGTTTGCAATACCTTATGCGATATATTTCAGGAAAACCCGCGTTCTTTCAGGACCCAACGGTGAATGAAAAAGATGGAACGCTAATTTTAGCTCATTGTACTTCACCCACCAGACTTCTTGGGTTCGATAAACCAAACTTTCCTTATCAGGTGAGGACACATCATGAGTCAAATTATGGAGCTACCCCAAAGCCAACCTTCAAGGAGGGGGAGGTAACGGTGGCGGGGTTTTCTTTTGATCTGGATAAGATGCTTATTGTAAAAGGAAAAGTGGTTGGAACCCCTGATTTAAGGATTTGCCGTTCTCAGGTAGAAGTAAAGGTAAATAATGCTTCACAGATTCTGGAAAACTGGCAGGGTTTTCACTGGATTTTGGTTTACGGGGATTACATTGAAGAATTGAAGACTATTTGTAAGATGAAAGGAATAACACCGTTGATTTATGAGTAATCAATTGTTGCGCATTTCCCAATGGCTCGTGGGTTACTGGCGTAGGTTCAGCGGTTTGACGAAGACGGCGGCAACATCCTAATTTCCATTGCAGCATTCTAAAATTAAAAAAATAAAAAAAAGAGGTGCAAAATTTAATTTGCACCCTTCTTTTCAGTATAACAGCGCTCTCCAACCTGCTCCCCATAGATCAATGTTGGTCTCGTCTACCACGACTAATGGCATGGTTACATCAACCGGGCCAAAATTAAACTGAACGGCCATAACTGCTTCATATAGGGCAATAGCTCCAACGCTGGAGTGCGAGTCAGTTACACCAGCGATGACTAATCCAGTTTCTATCCCTCGAGCATCCGCGTCACCGTGCGGCCACGACCAGATGGGCAACTCTCCTGGTGCCATTCCAAGGGCTTCCTCCGCTAGAACACTTGCAATTGAAGTGCAGCCTCCACAAGGAACAAGTATGTCAGTTTCGGGGTGTGCCACAAGGTATGCCGTTATAAGCTCTTGTGCCGTCTCCACGCTGTAAGTAGCCTCTATCTCGTGCAAGGAGAAATCTACATCCTTGGTGTAACCCTTCTCCGCGAGACCATCTAAGAATCCCCGTTTACAATCCTCCGACCAGGTTGCTCCTGGGCCCTCGTTTGGGAAGAATATGTTGCCGCCCGCAGGAACTCCGTAATCTCCTACAAGCAGACCCCTCAGGTAGCCGGTATCATAGCATAAGCCTCCCCCTGTTACGGAGCTTGTGATGAAAGCTTGTCTTGCGTTGCCCACTGCTCCTTCTGGATCGTCACAATCGTAAGCTATCACAACAATTCCCGCATCCCTTGCTTCCTGAATTGGGTCATCAAGCGCATTTGCATCTGCTATTGATATAACTATCGCATCAACGCCGCGAGCAATTTCTTCCCTTACCATGTCAACCTGTAAGACTATGTCCTCTACAGAATACCTGTAAACCACCTCAACATTCCTGAGACGCTCTGCCAGTGCTTCCGCACCATTATGGTATGCTATCCAACACGCATCTGCAGGATTGCCGTGACATACAAAGGCTACTTTTATCGTATCAAGGGGAGTCGGAATTTGGCCTTGTAGATCAACTATCGTAGCTTCTAAGTCATCTATCTCAGCTTCCAAGTCGCTTATTTGTTCCTCTAGTTCAGCTACCTCTGGTGGCTCTGGCGTCGGCATAACAAAGTAAACTATGGCTCCTGCAACAACTGCTGCCACTATTGCAACAATCAACACTACAGCGGCCCCTTGGCCACTTTTTCCGTCCATTAATCAATCCCTCCTTTATTTTTTACGAATTATCCTCTGTTTCACGTTATTTAAAGATTGCGAACGTATTAGTCTTATCTGGAGAAAAAAGAACTATATCAATCCTATATATCTTCAATTTGAAGTAAAAACCGCATCTTTAAATTCCCTCAACTTATAAAAATCGTACGGACAAAACACGGATGGTGAAAGATATGCAGAAGTATCAGATAAGGTTGGGAACGCAGAACTGGCAGATATATCCCACTATGAAACAAGGAATCTATTTCGATGGGCGGCGTCAGCAGATGCCCCGCGATTCGTATCTATAGGGGAATTTACTTGATTACCTTAACCCAAGTTAAACCTATCTTAAGCAAAATCTTGGGCTACCGATCATTTAGTGTATTTATAATTCTGGTCGGATTGGTCGTAGCATTTTGGATAATCACACCCGGCCATATGTTTATCTCAGGTCCTGTTATTAACCTTTTTCTAGAAATGTACACGCCCATGATAGCCATCGTTACAGTGGCTATGGCGTTACTCTTAATTTCCGGTGAATTTGACCTCTCAGTAGGTTCGACTTACGCACTTACCGCTTTAGTCACGGCCATCTTGTACACAAATTATGGTGTAAATCCAGCCATAGCAATACTCGCTGGTTTAGCCCTTGGTGGTTTTTTGGGTTTTATAAATGGGATAATTGTGACTAAATTGAGAGTATCTTCACTTATAGTAACATTGGGAACGATGTGGGCTTTTCGAGGGATAGCACTTCTTCTTACCCTAGGGTATGAGACACCTTATTATCCCGCAGAGACATCCCCAATTTTCGTAAACTTCTTCTGTGGCAGAATTGGGGCCTTCCCTATCCCTGTTCAGTTCTTATGGCTAATAGTGGTTGCTATACTTCTATGGATATTGCTTGAGCATACCAAGTTTGGCAATTGGATATTCGCTACTGGAAGCAACAAGGAGTCAGCGCGGATGATGGGGATAAACACGGATAGGGTAAAGATAATTTGTTTTATAATGGTGGGGTTTTTGGCAGCATTTGCGGGGATCATAACAGCGACCCGGATTCATATAGCAGCCCCTTGGACTGCACAAACGATGAACCTTGAGGCGATCGCCGGAGCGGTTGTAGGGGGGACCTTGCTCTCGGGAGGTGTTGGATCTATTTTAGGTGCTGTGTTGGGAGCGCTGAGTATTCGGGTTCTGTACATAGGGCTTACTATGATGGGCCTCTCTCCGTATTATTTCATGATAGCGACTGGTATACTACTAATTATGGCTGTGGCTTTTAACATAATAGTAAGGCGACGAGTGTTGCGTAGATTATAGCCTAAAAAGTTACTTTCAAGGCCTAAATGAAAGAATTAAAATTTCCATCACAAAGTTTAAAAACGCTCCACAAATATCAAAAATGATGTGCATGGAAACCTCCATCGGAAAGCTGGTTTCGGAAATGTTGTCCAGCGAGAAGCAAGGGGGGTTGCCTCACGCGATGCTGGATGTGCTTAGAGTCCTCGTGATCAACAAAGGAGTGAGTTGGAGGTCTGAGCTCATTCAAGACCTTGCGTTATTAAATGCATTCAGGGGGGAACCTGAAGCAGTCGATGAAGGAGAGCTGGACGAGGCGCTTAGGGAGCTGAGGAAGAAAGAACTGGTGGGAGTCGAGGAGCGTGTTAAAGGCACGATGGGTGCGCAAGGCAGCATCAAGGATAAGTTTACCTCCCTTGCGGATTACGTGGCAATCCGAAGTGCCTTATCAAAGGATAAAACGTTAACATCTTACATATACAAACGGAGCGCGACAAAAAGCTTTGATGGTGGTAATTGATGGGATTGAAACCCTTGAGAAACCTTCCTAGATTTTGGAAGAGAAAAAAGGAGAAAGCAGCCAAAGTAGAGAAGCCCGAAATTGAGAAAGTGCCCGAGCGGGAGTTCCCAGAAATAAGCACGGCGGAACAAAAGAAGTACATCGGCAAGCACGTTGCAATCGTGGACGGGAAAATCGTTACCTCTGCGGGTGCGGCAAAGAAGACGCTCGAAACGGCGAAGCAAGAGCACTCGGGCAAGGAGATAGGTCTTAGATACGTCGCGAACGAGAAGTTACTCATCAAATGTAAGTGTCTCGAGAAAAGCTAAGGGTAACAAAAATCGAATTCGGAGTAGCGCGTTGCCAGCCTTAATTATTCAACCTGCCTATCAAACGATAATCGAGAATCCCTAATGTTTGCTAAGACTTTGTAAACAACTCCTCGTATTTCGCTTGAACCGCATCGGCATAAAATTTCTTGACACCTTCTTCCGTCTTTGGATGTTTGAGCATTTCTCGGATTACCTCGAAAGGTACGGTTGCAATGTCGCATCCAGTTTCAGCCACTTCTCTAACCTGTTGGGGGTTCCTCATGCTGGCAGCAATCACCTTCGTTTTTATGTTATATTTTCTGAAGATGTTAACGATTTTCCTCACCAAATCTACCCCACTGGTTATTCCCTTATCCTCTCCAACGCCAATTGCTTTCTTTATCTTTTCGTCTAAGTAGAGCGAAGAAATTTCCTCTGCAGTCGGATTTTTCAAGTACTCGCCCAGTTTCGCCTTGGAAATTTCCCCCATCAGCTCGAAGTCGAAGTAATCGTTCTTTTTGAAATCAATTCCTAGATTTTTCCTTATGTAATCATCTACCCTCCCAGCAAATGGACTCACATACGTGGCCCCCGCTTTCGCCGCCAAAAGCGCTTGCTCAGGGGTCATCACCAAAGTCGCATTTATAGGGATTCCTTTTCTGCTCAATTCATTTATCGCCTTCAAACCTTCATAATCAGTCGCTTCTTGTCCAGTATACGTGTTAATTGGTATCTTTATCAGGACGTTTCCAGCAATTGGATTAAATCTCCTGTATAGAATCTGAGCTTCCTCAACCATCTCGCTTGCTTTTTGGCTTAACACTTCCAAACTTACAGATCTTCCTTTCCCCGCTGCTTTGCATATTTCTCCGACGTAGGCTTCTAAATCCACTTTCCCCTTCACTTCTCTTTCTTCCTCGACTGCCTTTCTAATCAGGCTGGGGTTAGTCGTCACTCCGTCGACTATGCCCCATGAAATGGCCTCCTTGATTTCGCTCAATTTAGCCGTGTCGACAAATATTTTCATCACATCACCTAGATTTTTTTCTTTTTAAATCTTGTTGAAGATGGATAATGATCGTAGGTTAGCGTAGACTGTCTTTGAGCTTTTGGATAGATAATTTTGGCTCTCTACCGTAAATAGCGAAGCCTATTGTAAGAACGTTTGCTCCAGCCTTCACAGCCAGCGGTGCTGTTTTTTCGTTTATGCCTCCGTCCACTCCAATATCGATGTTTAATCCGCGCGCTTCGACCATTTGCCTAGCTTCCTGAACCTTTGGCATTACAGCCGGGATGAATTCCTGACCTCCAAAGCCAGGATTCACCGTCATAATCAGGATGAGATCAATATCATCTAGCACATATTCAATTACATTCAACGGAGTCGCAGGATTCAATGCCACCCCTACTTTTACTCCCAAGTTCTTGATATCCCGGACAGTATGCTGCAAATGATCACACGCTTCAGCATGAACAGATACAATATCGCTACCGACCTCGGCAAACTTTTCAATAAAATTGTACGGCTTCTCGATCATGAGATGAGCATTAAAAGGTAACTTTGTTTTATCCCTTAGCGACTGAATCACCGCTGGCCCGAAGGTGATATTCGGCACGAAGTGACCATCCATGATGTCCCAGTGGATGAAGTCAACTCCCTCTTTCTCAGCATTTTTAACTTCTTCCCCTAGCCTGCTGAAGTCAGCGGAGAGTAACGAGGCCGCTATTTTTAACATTATCTAGCCCCTTCTTTTCATTACCTCTTTAACCTTCTTTAAGATATCAGAGGAAGTCAGACCATACTTGGCAAACAGTTCCTTCCAAGGTCCTGATTCGCCGAAGCTATTTCTAATGCCCACCCGTGCCATAGGTACGGGGGTGTTCTCCACGAGCACCTCCGCCACTGCCCCGCCCAACCCTCCTAAGATGTTGTGTTCCTCGGCCGTGACTATCGCGCCACTTTTTCTTGCCGCCCTCAAAATCGCCTCTTGGTCAAGGGGTTTAATGGTGTGGACATTAATCACGCCGGCATCTATGCCTTCCTTCGCCAAATCGGACGCTGCAACTAGTGCCTCGACCACCATTAGGCCCGTGGCCACGATTGTCACATCCTCACCCTCCTTTAGAGTTACGCTTTTGCCCAAATGAAAAGTCAAATCGGTGCCAGCGTATCGATAACCCTCTTCATAAATCAAGGGTGTTTTGGGGCGGCTCAACCTCATGAAAACCGGTCCTTCGTATTCGGCTATCGCTTTGGTCGCAACTCTGGTTTCGACAGCATCTGCTGGAACTACGACTGTCACGTTAGGTAACGAGCGCATAACGGCTATGTCCTCGATGCAGAAGTGAGATACTCCATCTTCCCCTACGCTTATCCCCCCGTGAGTCACCACGAGCTTCACGTTGAGCTTGGGGTAGGCAGCAGATTGCTTGAATTGATTCAACCCTTTTTCCGTGCCGAATACCGAGAAGGTACTTGCGAAAGCTGTCTTTCCCGCGGAGGCAAACCCAGCAGCCATCGAGATCAAGTTTGCCTCAGCTACCCCCACATCGAAGAATCGCTCTGGAAATTCTTCAGCGAACTTGGAGGTTTTAGTCGAGGGTGAGAGGTCCGCGTCCAAGACCACCACATTTTTGTTGGTCCGCCCAAGTTCGACTAAAGCCTCCCCATATGCATTTCGGGTTGCTTCCAAACGCTCACTCATGTAATTCCTCCAAAGCTTGAGCTAGTTCCGATTCGGTCAAGGGGATCCCGTGATATTCGGAGTGCCCCTCGGCGAAAGATTTTTCGATGAATGAAACACCTTTGCCTTTGTTCGTGTGAGCGATGATCACAGTAGGCTTGTCTTTTATCCTTTCCGCTTCGTCGAGCGAGTCGAGGATTTGCTTCATCTGGTGGCCATCGATCTCGATTACGTGCCAACCGAATGCCCGCCATTTATCGGCTACAGGTCTGAGCGACATGATCTTATCGGTGCACCCGCTCAACTGGTGAGAGTTGAGATCCACTATCGCGGTCAAGTTGTCTATCCGGTAGTGTGATGCCGACATCGCCGCTTCCCAAACTTGCCCTTCATCGAGTTCTCCATCGCCGAGCAAGACGTACACTCGATACGATTTCCCGTCTAACCTAGCCGCTAAGGCCATTCCTTCGCCTATGGATAATCCTTGGCCGAGAGTTCCAGTAGATGTTTCTATACCCGGTGTTCTTCTCATGTCAGGATGCCCTTGAAGGATGCTTCCGATTTTCCTCAGCGCCCACAGCTCTTCTCTTGAGAAATACCCTGCCTTTGCCAATGCTGCATAAATTACCGGACAAGCATGACCCTTAGACAATATGAACCGACCCCTATCTTCCCAATCTGGATTTTTGGGGTCATGCCTAAGGTGATGAAAATATAAAGCCGCCACGATGTCGGCGGCGGAAAGGGATCCGCCTATATGCCCTGAACAAGCCTTCGTCGTCATGATGAGAGAATCACTCCTAAGGGAAAGAGCTATTGCATCTAGCTTCTTTATCAAGTCTTCATCATGCGGCGCTGTTTTTCCGCCGAACGGTGCCATTTTTTAAACCCCTAGTAAATTAGTTAGTCGAAATTAAACTTTTTCTATTCCTCTCATTTTCGAATAGCCTCGGCAATGACTGGCGCGACCGAGGCAACGCTCACCTGAGTCTCAATCGTATCCGTGGCTATAACCTTTGTCACGCCCGCGGCGGTGAGTTTTTTCAGCGCATTGCCAACGAGTACAGCATGCGTACAGGCCGCATAAATTCTGCGTGCACGACATTGCTTAAGAGATTTGGTAGCTTCGATGATAGTGCCGCCCGTGCTGATAATGTCGTCAATTATCACCACATCACGCCCTGCAACGTCAAGCGATTTGGTTTGTGTAATCACCTTGGTTGGGGTAACTCTCTTCTTCGTTAGATAGTCTGATTCTACCCCAAGCTCTACTGCTGCGCGACTTGCACACTCAAAAGCTTTTTGATCAGGCCCTAAAATTAGAGGACGCTTCAAATTAAGGCGAGAGAAGTACTGCCCGAGAAGGGGTGCGGCAGTAAGGTCACGAGCCGGAATCAAGAAGTTTTTCATTATTTTAACATCATGAATGTCTACAACAAATAGTTCATCTGCTTCATGCCCTATGAGTTTGCAAATTGTTTGTGCACTTATCGCTTCTCCCTGCTTGTAGCGCTTGCTTTGCCGTGCGTAAGCAAGGTATGGCACAACTGCAGTGACGTGTCTAGCGCCCGAATCTTTTGCAGCGCCTAGTAAGAAAAAAAGCTCCATCAAATTGTCATTCTGGGGATAAGGGGTCGACTGTACGACGATAGCATGCGCGCCTTTCAACTTGGTGTCGATGTGTACGTAAGTTTCGCCGTGGGGGGAGTGCTTCAACTCGGGCTTTACAAGTGGGCACTTGAGCTGCTTTGCAACCCTCGCCGCGAGCTTGGATGATGCAGACCCGGCGATGACTATCAAATTACCCCTCGCGTAGCTTTTAGCACATCGATTTAAAAATGTTGTAGAAGTTTAGGCTTTAGAACAAAGTATAATCCATCCGGGTAAATTTTTTTCTGTTGAATCGCATAAATTCTCAAGGATACACGAGGATTTAAACCATGAGCCGTCCTCGTCTTATCATAATTTTTTCATCCAACTTGACCGTCGGGCGCAGTATGATGCCATCGATGTGGACACCCGCCCTGACTCGCCCCCCAAAAGTTGAATTATCGCCGAGCGCTATATGGCAGGTCCCAAGTACCTTTTCATCCTCGACCATGTTGCCGATTAGCCGAGCCTTTGGATTTGTGCCCACGCCTAATTCAGCTAAATTGTAGGCCTTAGGTCCCACCGCTTTCAGCAGCTTTTTCAGCTTGGCGGCGTGAGCACCCGAGATCTTGGAAGCCATTCCTTTTTTGATAATTATCTCGACCGTCTCGCGGGGAAAGCCCACCATGCTTCCACCTACAACCGCCCGTCCTTCTGCGGTTCCCTCGATGGGCGCGATGAATGCCTCACCGGCTGGCAAGTTTCCAAAATCACCCGGTCGATGAAAAATGCCTGTATCGGAGTGAGCTTCTCGCCCCTTAAGGCTGAGGCTGAGTTCCGTCCCAGCAAGCGAATTGACCTCAACCTCGGAAGCTCTACTCAAGAGCGCGGCCATCTTTTTCGTCCGCCTGTTGACCTCGCGATAGTTGGCGAGCATCGCGCCTCGCCGCATCATATTCTCAGTTATCATGGGCATGGTGGCGATTCTGGCACCGGCTCTGCAGGCTTGATGTCGCGCTTGTGTGTGAGTGAGTGAATAAGTTGTTGGTGCGAGCACGACATCAGCGACGCGCATCGCGCTCGCGACGACTTCGGGAGGTTCTTCGCCGTGTCTACTGAGCGTTTGCATACAGATGAGCGTGGCTTCAGCTCCAACCGCGCGAGCAGCCCTTAGGAGGGCTTCTGCAATCTTCAGCTTAGGCGGATCCGTGACCACGAGGACACTTTCTCCCCGCTTGACACCCATGCAGGTCTTGACTGCAATTCGTGCACCTTTTAACAACTCGCGCATGCTATAACCAGCTATTTGATCAGCCCGTTTTTGAAAAGCTCGTCCCTGAATGCTAGCAAGACCTCACGAACTCTTCCTTCATCGGGAGCGTGAACCTCGACATAGTACGAAGGGAAAAGGAGGAGATAAATGCCCCGACTGAGTTCGAATTTCACGATCTCCTTGTTCGATGTTTTTATCTTACGCGCACGGGGGATGCGCTTGAGAATTTCTCTGAAATCAACTTTTGAGCGAAGCATTGTAGCTGTTCTCACCGACATGAGCTTTGGTATGTCGAAGAGATTATATAGGCGCGGCATCTCGCTTACGCGCGGCTCGGCTTCGCTCAATCACACCCCAAAATCATTGGGGTGGGGAGAATTTAAAATTTAGCTATATTCTTTTTGCGGCCAATCGTATGTCTACATCTCGAACGGTTCTTCGTCCAGCATGCTCCGCGAGTTTAGCTGCTTCGTTCGAAATTGTGATGGCGCGCTCTTCAAGAACCTCGGCTAATGCGACGGCTGCGCTCTCACTCACCCGTCTGGCGCCCGATTTTCGTATGATACGATCTATCGCCGCAACAGGCAATTCAACCATTTATCCGCCTCCTCGATTATTTCAAGCCACTTATGGGGCAAATTTTCCCTTTATTTAGGCAGTATTTAAATCTTTCCTCAAATGGGCTTTTAAATTGGTGGATTTGGTGAAAATAGAGTTTTTAGTGGCTCCTCATTATTTGGAAATTTTTGTACGTGCGCTCACGCTGATCATGATTGGGTCAAAATCACGTGACGTTTTTTCTTATACACTTCATATAGGCGAGTTTAAATAAAAATTTAAGCGAGTGCCTCATAATAACGAAGGGGTGAGAAGTTGCCGTGCATGATTGTTGCGGGAGGATTTTGGGGCGACGAAGGAAAGGGAAAGGTAGTCGCGTATCTAGCGCTCAATGACAAGCCGAAAATCATCGCACGGGCGGGAGTGGGCCCAAACGCCGGCCACACGGTATATTCGCTGGATAATAAATTTGGACTACGCCAGCTTCCATGTGGATTCGTTTACAAAGGGGCACGCTTGCTCATCGGGCCCGGGGTGCTCATAAACCCCGAGATTGTGCTGAAAGAGGTTAAGCTGACTGATTCGGGCGATAGAGTTGGCGTGGACCAGCGCTGCACAGTCATCGAGTCCTCACACATCGAGCAGGATCGATCCTCAGCTCACCTAAAGGGCAAGATAGGCACTACGGGAACGGGCTGCGGCCCCGCAAATGTGGCAAGAGTGAACCGCGTCGCAAAGCTAGCCAAGGACATTCCCGAACTCGAACGCTTTCTCACTGATGTCCCCCAAGAAGTTAACGACTCTTTAGGAAAGAACGAACTCGTGCTCATTGAGGGATCGCAGGGCTTTGGTCTTTCGTTGATTCACGGCACCTATCCCTATGTCACAAGCAAGGACACATCGGCGTGCACGCTTGCGGCCGATGTCGGTGTGGGCCCGACTAAAGTGGACGATGTCATGCTCATCTTCAAAGCATACGTGAGCCGGGTTGGTGAAGGGCCTTTTCCGACCGAGATGGCCATGGAGGAAGCTGAGCGATTGGGCATAGTCGAGTACGGCACGGTCACCGGACGGCGGAGGCGCATCGGGGCGTTCGACTTCGATCTGGCAAAGCGCTCGGTGATGATAAACGGTGCCACCCAGCTCACGATAACTTGCCTCGACCGGCTTTTCAAGGGAAGCTCAGGAATTAAAAGTTACGGGCAGCTCCCCGCGAATGCAAAAGAGTTTATCGAACACATCGAAGGTGAACTCAAGGTACCGGTCACCTTGGTCTCGACTGGCAAGGACATCAAAAACATCATCGACCTCCGCTCGGAGAAACTCTAATGGCGCGGATGGTAATCGCGGTTAGCGGCACTCCTGGAACGGGGAAGTCGATTTTTGCCCGGGCGCTCGCGAAAAAACTCGGCGCTCAAGTTATAGATCTCAACGCATTGATCAAAAAGAAGAGGATTTACAGGCTCGACGTCGATGGCACGAAGATAGCCAATCTCCCAAAAATGCGGAAGGAGTTTGTCCGCGCGATTCAATCTTCTCACGGCCCGGTCATCGTAGAGGGGCTGCTTGCCCACCTGATACCGAAAAGGTACCTCACCCACGTTGTGGTCCTCCGCACCCGACCGAGGATTCTCGAGCGACGCCTTCGAGCCCGCAAGTACTCAAAGACTAAAACCCGCGAAAATGTGGAGGCGGAGGCGCTGGATATAATTTTGTGGGAAGCGGTCAAGATTCATGGTATGAACAGAGTTTACGAAATCGACACCACGAAACTAAAGCCCAGCTCTGCTGTTAAACTATTCCTGGACGCGCTGGCTGGTAAGATTCCGCTTAAGCCAGGCAAAGTCAACTGGCTGGAGGAATATTACAAAAAATAATTCTGATCGAGTGATTTCGTGTAAAAAAAGTTATTATGAAAATTTCCGAGTTTTTCACGTATCGGTGCAAAATCAAGCAACTCAGATGAGAAGAAAATTCATTGTCTAGAACTACTGTCTGAAAATATCTATTTGGTTTTTTCTAAATTATTGAAAATTTTCTAGGTTATACTGAAAATATTTCTAAAAAGTATACAAATGCATGCTAAAAAGGAAAAATTTATTATGGGCTTATCCTAGTTTTTTACGTACCTTTGCGGAAAATAACGAAAGGAGTGTTGGAGGAAAATGAAAGAAAAACGGGCAATCGTCCCGATTTCCGAAGTCGCTGTTATCGCTTTAATCATTTCCATAATCGCGGCTGGCGCGGGAGTTTCGGCAATCATCATCCAGGGGCCTCAAGGGCCTCCAGGACCACAGGGGCTTCAAGGAGAGCAAGGGCTTCAAGGGCTGACTGGAGCCACGGGGGCGACGGGACCTCAGGGGCCAGCAGGGACACAGGGACCAGCAGGAGCAGCAGGAGCGCAAGGACAAACTGGACCCGAAGGGCAGCGCGGTTACGGCTTCGCGAGTTTCGTCGTGGCGGCGTACAACTCAATAGACAACGAGAACGCGGATTTCGTCTGCGACGGTACCGGCGACCAGGTTGATATCAACGCGGCCATAGACAACCTGTCAGCCATCGGGGGTTCAATCTACCTCAGGGAGGGGACTTACGTCTTGTCCGACAACATCATCATCAGCAAATCGAATGTGGCTCTGATAGGAGCTGGAGCCTCGACGGTGCTCAGGATAAAGGACAACAAGAACGCCGACATGCGCGTCATCTACGCCTCGAGTAAAGTCAACCTGTTGATTCAAAACTTGCGTATCGACGGGAACAATGTGAACCAGACCTCTGGCACTATGTACGGCATTTACTTCTACAGCGTGGAGAATTCTAAGATTGTCGGCTGCTGGGTGGAGAACGTATATAATGGTGACGGCATCCTCTTGTACTACTCAAGCAACAACACAATCACGGGCAATACCAGTCAGGGAAACGGCGACCACGGCATCTTCTTGTACCACTCGGGCAACAACACGGTCACTGGCAATACCAGTCAGGGAAATGTTGAGTACGGCATCTTCTTGAACTCCTCGAACAACAACACGGTCACTGGCAATATCAGTCAGGGAAACGGCATCAATGGTATCTACTTGTCCGGTTCGAGCAACAACACGGTCACGGGCAACACCTGCCAAGGAAACATCCAAGATGGCATCGAATTGTTCGGCTCGAGCAACAACAACACGGTCACGGGCAACACCTGCCAAGGGAACAGCACCCACGGCATCTCCTTGATCTCCCCGAACAACAACACGGTGAGCGGAAACACAGTTCAGGGGAATACCTCCTTTGGTATCTACTTGTCCGGTTCGAGCAACAACACGATAAGCGGAAACACAGTTCAGGGGAACGGCAATGACGGCATCTGCTTGTGGGACTCTAACAATAATGCGATCATCGGAAACATCTGTCAGAGTAACGGAGTCGATGGCATCTCCTTGTACTCCTCAGATAACAACAACACCGTTATCGGCAACACGATAATTGGCAACTCACAGAGCTTCAACA
>JAOUPD010000075.1 GCA_029880065.1 Hadesarchaea archaeon | reverse complement strand
TGATGGCCCAGACCCCTCGATCCGGTGTGAATCATAACCGTGACTTGTCCCTCGTGAGTTATCCCAAAAGAGGAAGCGACTTCCTGGTCAAAAATTTTATCGACCACTTGAATCTCCAAGAAATGATTACCACTTCCAAGGCTGCCAAGCTGGGGGCGGCCACGCTCTTTTGCACGCTGACTCACTCTACTCGCATCAGCACCGGCAAGGCACCCTCCCTCTTCAAGTCTTTCCATGTCCTCTTTCCAGCCAAAACCGTTCTCGACAGCCCACCTTACGCCGTTCTCAAGAACTTCATCAAGCTGGGGATAGGTAAGCCTGACCTTTCCCTTGCTACCCAGCCCTGAGGGCACGTTTCGGAAGAAGGCGTCTACGAGTTCGCGGAGTTTCGGCTCGATGTCTTTTTTGTCAAAATTGGTCTGCAACAACCGCACTCCACAGTTGATGTCGTATCCCACACCGCCGGGGCTAATGACGCCCATCTCAGCGTCGGTAGCCGCGACTCCACCTATCGGAAATCCGTATCCTTGATGGCCATCTGGGAGCGTTATCGAGTATTTGTAGATGCCCTGCAGGAACGATACATTCACGGCTTGCTCCAGCGTCAGGTCCCTGCGCATTTCATTTAGCAGCTCGGCGTCAGCGTATATCCGAACTGGAACTCGCATCCCAGGCTTGTAGTCCTTAGGGATCTCCCACCGCACATCGTCGATTTGCTTAATCTTATCCCACAACATTTTTGCACCTTAAACTAACAGGTGCTTGCAGCGTTAATTACTCTTTGGTTTGAAAAGCGTGTAATTTTTTAAATATCTACGACCGCTTGCACCGAGCAGCGTTCAGGTTCGCACTTGATTTCCATCATGTGGTAGGTCATCGCCTTGACTGCGGTTCTCTCGGGGTGCTTAGTCGGGTCGAACGGTTCTCCCCAAGCTCGAGCAATGAGCTTGAAGCCGTCATTGACCCCAGAAATCGTCACCCTGAACTTTGACATCACTAAGTTTTGGGTGTCGTGAAAGTAGAGCAGTCTCTCTAACCAATCATAAAGCAGAGCCCCCTTGTCCTCAGCCTCCAGCTCGACCTTGACCTCCTCGCGCGGCTCGACCTTGCTTGTGTCGACCATCACCTCGAAGAAAGCAAGCGCCGCGTTCTCGAAGGCCTCAGCTAGGTCGCGACCGTAGGCGCGAAAGCCGATGTCCGACGGGTGTTCGACCCACTCGAAACGCTTTGTCATCACTTTGGTTCTTCAGGTAACTTAGGATAAATTTAACCGAAAGCCGCTGTTTGAGACACCCCATAGATGGCCCATAAAAGTTTTCAAGCGTGCTGCATGTATGAAGACTTTTCCGCGAGCCAAATAAAAACCTGCATCTGACGAATATTTCAAAGAAGGAAAAATCAGACAAAGTTGAGCAAGAATTTTTTACTAAAACTAATCGAATTGAATTACCCTGTTGGTTTTCGATGATTCTAAGATTGCTAAAGACATTTTTAGTGCTTTTTTTGCATCCTGCAACTTCACGATTGGCTCCTCGTGACCGAGTACAACCGATCTGATGAAATGCTCGTCCTGTGGTTTATGGCCCCATCTCTCGGGTCGAGTTATGTCAAAATACCATTCCCGCTTTACCCCTTTTTTCTCTGTGTGAAGGATCACTCTCTCAGGGCCGTCTACCATCACAGCGTTCCCATTTTCACCAAAGATTTCCATCTTCATAGAAGAACCCACGGACGGTGCAAAGCTGCTGCTGAATTCGTTAACCCACGTAACATCGTTCTCGAATTTAATCACGTTTGACACGGTGTATCCCAAGGTGCCAAGTTGTGGTAGCTCTTGCCATTTGACCGTTGCATACAACGACACAGGTTCGGATTTCAAAAGCCAGCGCGCCATATCCATGCAAAAAACCGTCATAGTTGGTATTGGCCCGCCCTTGTCCTTATCCCAAATCCAAGATCCGGGCGCCCATTGTCTCGCGAGACTATCTGCGGGCACGAATTCTCTAAAGTGAACGAATAAAGGTGCCCCGATTTCGTCTTTATCGACGAGTTCTTTAGATTTTTTAAAACAGGGGGCGAATCGATAACAGTGGCCAGGCATCAATTTGACACCTCGCTCTTTTGCAAATTTCTCCATGCGGTCTATTCCTTCAGGAGTATCACTTGGAGGACATTCGATAAGGGCAGGTTTCCCGGCCCTGATAATCTCATTAGCTATGGGTTCAGCGAATCTTGATGGGATGGCACAAATGACCGCATCGACCCCTGGGTCTTCAAGCATTTTTTCAATGTTTGTGTAATATGTTTCAATCTCGAATCCTAATTTCTTGCTGAACTCATCGAACTTCACGTGTTCCTCGGGAAATTTCGACCATGCGGCGACTATTTTGGCTTCCGGTATCCCATTTAGAGCCCGGGAATGAACCCTAGCCATGAAGCCTAGTCCTGCGAGACCTATTCCTGCTTTCACCATCAAATGTTGTTTTTAGAAATTGGATTTAAACTTACTGGGTGCACGGATTTTTTGGTGGTTTGTTCGTTGGACTCCGTGGCGCCGGGGAAGGGATTTTGGCACAGGTTTTACGGGCAAATCGATACTTTCTGCCTCCGGTCGGGATTTTTGGAGGCGTTACTCTCCTGAGATAAAACACCGAAAGACTTCCATCCTTTATGGCCTACACCAAGTAGATCCGCACCATCCACGCCGCCGTGTACCCGTCGTGCGGCTGGTAGACGAGCAGGTTCTAGAGGATGAGGATTTCCACGCTCATTTTGCCACCTCGACATTAGGCGGATTTATATTTAATACTAGAATTTAAGACGAAAAGCAATATACGAGTAAAAGAAGGATGGGGATGTGATATGATAAAAGTAGAAAATCTTGAGTTCACATATCCAAAATCAAAAAAGAAAGCATTAAACGGAATTTCTTTCCAAATAAAGGAAGGAGAAATCTTTGGGTTCTTAGGACCAAATGGTGCAGGGAAGACCACCACACAAAAGATAATCATAGGACTACTCAAAGGATACGGTGGAAATGTTGAATTACTAGATAAAGACCTTCAAAACTGGAAATCAGACTTATATGAGAGAATCGGTGTCTGCTTCGAATTCCCCAATCATTACCAGAAACTCACCGCCTTGGAGAACCTAGAACTGTTTGCTTCCTTTTACAGTAGGAAAACCGTTGATCCTCATGAACTGCTGAAAATGGTAGACCTAGACCAGGACGCCAATCAGAGGGTAGGCTCATTTTCCAAGGGTATGAAAATGAAACTAAATTTCATAAGGGCATTGCTCAACAACCCTCAGATACTGTTTCTAGATGAACCAACCACTGGTCTTGACCCAGTCAGCTCCAGACAGGTCAAAAACATCATCCTGAAAAAGAAGAAGGAGGGCAAATCAATCTTTCTTACAACACATAATATGACTGTTGCTGACGAGCTTTGTGACAAGATAGGATTCATAATAGATGGCAAATTAAACCTGATTGCAAGCCCAAAGGAACTTAAGATAAAACACGGCAAAAAACTCGTCAGAGTGGAATATCTCAAAGGCGATAAACTCATACGAGACAAGTTCCAACTGGCAAATCTTGGTACGAACAGCAAGTTCATAAAACTGCTAAAAGGAGGGCAAGTTCAGACCATCCACACCGCTGATGCAACTCTAGAAGAGGTATTCATCAAGGTTACAGGAAGGCAGCTGTAATGACGCAACTTAAAACAATGGTCAAATGGGAGTTCATCCTGCAATCAAGGTACAAGATAATCCACCTCTCGATAGCAAGCGTTGTCCTATACTTCCTTGCCCTTGAGACAATACCATTCATAAACACGGAATACTTTCGTACAGTGTTTTTGTTTTTAGATCCAGCACTAATTGGTATCATGTTCGTTGGAGCGCTGGTGCTATTTGAAAAAACTGAAAACACACTCCAAGCACTCACCGTCACACCAATGGAGACACGAAACTATTTTCTTGCTAAAATAATATCACTAACTGCGCTTTCGATTATAGCAGCTTTGCTGTTTTTATTCCTTGCTCATGGATTCGCGTTCAACTATCTTTACATGTTCCTTGGAATAATTCTCACATCCGTGTTTCTCATACTGCTTGGTTTCATCTTAGTATCAAGATGCAGTAGTCTAAACGAATATTTACTCACGATGGCGTTTTCATTTCTAATATTATTTATTCCTCCAATGCTGCACGTATCTGGATTGTATGAAAACGTTATATTCTACCTATGGCCTTCACAGGCATCCTTTTTCCTACTCAAAGGTGTGTTCAGCGAAATCGCCTTATGGGAAACAATATATTCAGTTGTTTACTTGACCTTATGGACAACTTTATGCTATTATCTTGCAAAAAAAGCATTCTATAAACATATAATAATGGGGGGAAAGTAAAATGGCATACATCGGCAAACTACTCGTAAACGATTTAAGAAACATCTTAAGAGACAAATTTTATGTTTATGCCTTTGTTGCATATCCAATAATCTTCGTTGTGATGACTAGGTTCGTCATCCCATGGATTTCAGAGAATGTGTACTACCTTGAGCCATTCTACCCTATGTTGTTCATGATGATGACTATTATGATGCCCATGATTTTTGGTTTCATCACTGCGTTCCTCATCATGGATGAGCGCGATGAAAACCTGCTAACGGTGTTACGTGTCATGCCTATTTCAAGGAGCGCTTACCTCATCTACAGAATGTTATTAATGACGTTATTCTCGTTTATCTATGTCGCCATTTTTCCGGCACTAACCGGCCTTGTGGAAGTTCCATTTCTTTTGTATCTGCCGGTTGCGGTTCTGTTTGCCGTGTTCACGCCGGTGATGGCGTTGATAATAAATGTACTTGCAAGTAACAAAGTACAAGGTTTCGCCGTGATGAAAACGCTTGGAGGCGCATTCCTCCTCCCCCTCTTCGCCCTCTTCATCGCCGAAAACTGGAAGTATGTTTTCGGCCTGATTCCAAACTTCTGGACATTCATGGCCCTCGACAAAGTATTAACCATCGGCACTAATGATTACATTCATCTGGGAGTAGGATTTGCTGTGCACCTTGCATTACTAGCTGTACTATTCCATACATTCAACAAGAAATTTTAGAAACAGATATCATACGGGTTTCTCTGAAGGAATCGTAAACAATAAAATCCTCTTCCCTTTTTTTAATAAAAATAGAAGCGCCGGGGGGGAGATTTGAACTCCCGAGGCCAAAAGGGCCACGTGCTCAAAGCATCTCTAGCACAAGAAGGCATACACGGATTCAGATTTTGAGGGGCTTCAGCATCTTCAAAATTTCAAACCACAACAC
>JAOUPD010000074.1 GCA_029880065.1 Hadesarchaea archaeon | reverse complement strand
GGCCGTCATCGGCGTGGTGATGATTTTCAGGGCATTTAGGAGGCGAGAGTAATGGCGGGAATGACGGTAATAGTTCGAACCATCGCGAGGCTTCTCTTCCCGTTCACCTTCCTTTTCGGGGCCTACATCGTGCTTCACGGCCACCTGACTCCCGGAGGGGGATTCCCGGGAGGGGTGATAATCGCCGCCTCGGTCGTCATGCTCATTTTGGCTTATGGCATCGAGCAGGCACAGAAGAGGGTGGGCTTCCTGCACGCCGAGATACTAGAAAGCGTCGGTGGAATGGCAATAGTCGTCCTCGGTCTATTCGGCCTCCTGCTTGGCATCTCCTTCCTCCAAAATGTGTTTCCACTGGGCGAGCTCGGGCAACTCTTCAGCGCGGGTAACCTGCCCCTGCTCTACTTGGGCGTCGGGGTTAAGGTCGCGGCAGGCATCCTCCTGATCTTCTACGCATTGCTGTACACTTTCAGGGGTGACGAAGAATGAACAAACTTAGATGTGTGAAATTCACAGGGGTGTGAAGTTGGACTTCATCTACATCATCGCGATGATGCTAGTTGCGCTTGGGCTCTACTGCCTGCTGCTCAAGCGGAACTTGATCAAGATGGTCATTGGTCTCGCCGTGCTGACCGATGGTATCCACCTATTCCTTATAAGTCTCGGCTACCGCGCAGGTGGCGTAGCCGCGATAGTGAGCGGGGATTGGTTTTCAGACCTCCCCGGATTTGCCGCCCGTGCAGTCGACCCGGTACCTCAAGCGCTCGTGCTGACCTCGATCGTCATAAACATCTGCATCCTCGCGCTGGCCCTTTCACTCGCCATCTACGCCTACCGCCACTACGGCACGCTTGACCCATCGAAAATCAGGAGGTTGAAGGAGTGATCCCCCACGCCCCAATTTTAGCCATCCTGATCCCGCTGTTCGCGGCTTTCCTGATGCCGGTGGTAGGAATTTTTGCTCGCTGGAAAGGCCTCAAGCGCGCCCGGGAGTGGTTTGCGATAGCTGCCGTGCTCGTGGAGTTCGCAATCGTGGTGAGCATGCTGCCAGCGGTGTGGGGTGGCCAAGTGCTCGTCTATCAGCTAGGGGGATGGCAGCCTCCTTGGGGAATCAACCTTGCCATTGACGGGCTGAACTTGCTCGTAGCACTCATAGTTGCTGGCATCGGCACACTCGTCATGATCTATTCTTTCGTCTACATGGAACGCGATACTGGGCTAGACCAGTATTACACCCTTTTCTTGCTCATCTTGGCTGGTATGATGGGCGTCGCGCTCACAGGAGATATCTTCAACCTCTACGTGTTCTTCGAAATCATGTGCATCTCCTCTTATGCCCTCGTGGCTTTCAGGCGAAATTGGCAATCGATCGAAGCAAGCATCAAGTACATGATCGTCAGCTCCCTGGGAACTTCGTTTATCCTACTTGGCGTAGCGCTCCTTTACGGACTCGCGGGCAGCCTCAACATCGCTGACCTAGCGCAAAAGCTCGGCCCAGTCGCCTCATCAGCCGTGATTGTGCCGCTCGCCCTCTTCGTGACAGGATTCGGCATCAAGATCGCGATGGTACCCCTGCACATGTGGCTGCCCGACGCCTACCAGGCAGCGCCCTCGGCTGTTGCTGCCCTCTTCTCGGGGGCTACCGCGACCGTCGGAATTTACGCGATGATGCGGGTGGTCTACACATTATTCGGGGCTTTAGCGATAGGAATTATGTTCGCAACCCTCGGGCTAGTGACGATGGTGCTCGGGGCGTTCATGGCCCTCGTCCAGCGTGATCTCAAGCGTCTCTTGGCTTACTCATGCATCTCCCAAATCGGCTACATCCTGCTCGGAATCGGTTTAGGCACAACGTTGGGAATTCAAGGCGGACTCTTCCACCTCTTCAACAACGCCATTTACAAGACGATGTTGTTTATGATCGTTGGGGCAATCATCTACCGCGTGGGAACCTCGAATATGGACGAGCTTGGGGGGCTCTGGAAAAACATGCCCGTGACCGGGACGCTGTTCGTGGTGGGGGCCCTAGCGATTTCGGGGGTACCTCCCTTCAACGGGTTTGCGAGCAAGTGGACTATCTACGTGGCAGGCATCGAAGCAGGACAGCCCGTGTTCACCATCATCGCCCTCATCACGAGTGCCCTGACGCTTGCCTACTTCCTGAAGGCGCTCAACTCAATCTTTCTCGGGCAGCGACCGGCGCACCTGAAAGACGTGAAAGAAACCCCACGGTCAATGCTACTCCCCATCATACTACTCGCGGTGCTGTGTGTGGTGTTCGGAGTGCTCCCGCAGCTTGGGATAGACTTGGTGCGTCCCGCGCAAGAAGCCCTGATGAACTCGAGCGGCTACATAAGTGCGGTGTTGGGTGGTGCATGATGGTATATGAACCGGTGTTGTTCGGGCCTGGGTTCTGGGGGCCCATCGTTGCGACAGCCGCGCTCTTGCTCATCGCCGCGGTAACCTGGCTCATCCTAATCTGTGGACGAAGAATCACGAAAGCACAACCCAGCGACCAAAAAATGCAAACCTATGCCTGTGGTGAGGTGCTTGAGGCCGAAGAGGTCCACGCGGACAGCGAGCAGTTTTTCTCGCCCATCCGCCGCGTCTTCAAACCATTTTACCGATATGTGCGCCCTGGGCACACAGGCATCTTGAGCACCTACCTCTTCTGGGTGGTGGTCGGCCTAATTATCATCCTTGTAGCAATCGCGGTGGTGTTGGGGTGAACTCATGGGACTAATCCGATTATGCAGGAGAAAATCGCCTTGGTTGCTCCACTTCAACACGGGAGGCTGCGCCGGGTGCGATATCGAGTTGGTTGCAGCGCTAACCCCTCGCTACGACGTTGAGCGCTTTGGCATCCAGCTTCGGGGATCTCCCAGACATGCAGACATCTTAGTTGTCACAGGTCCCATAACGCGGCAGGCGAAAGATAGGATTATTCGTATTTATGAGCAGATGCCCGAGCCGAAAGCCGTCATCGCGATTGGCTCCTGCCCGGCATCTGGCAGTGTGTATCACGACTGCTACAATGTCGTGTGGCCGCTCGACAAGCACGTGCCCGTCAGCGCCTACGTGCCAGGCTGCCCGCCCAAGCCTGAAGCCATCATACACGGGATCTTGAAAGTACTGGAGAAGGTGTGAAAAATGAACGTAAAGGAAGTCACAACTTTGATCAAAGATCACGTCGACGAAATCAAGGTTGCAAATGATAAATGCCTCTTCGCTACAACCGACAAGCAGCGATATCGCGAAGCCATGCTCGCGTTAAAAGCTCAAGACGTTCAACACATCTTCACAATTACGGGGGTCGACCAAGGCAAAACTGTTGAGATCATCTATCACTTCGATTGCCGCCCCGCCGTGCTCAACCTGAAAATTAGCCTGCCGAAAAATGAACTAAGAATCCCCACAATAACCGACATCTTCCCAGGAGCGATTCTGTATGAGCGCGAACTCATGGAGATGTTCGGCGTGAAAGTTGAGGGCCATCCCGATCCGAGGAGGCTTTTCTTGCCAGACGACTGGCCCGATGGTGAGTATCCATTACGTAAGGAATGGAGGGAAAAAGCAAAATGACATTCATCGTTCCAATCGGCCCGCAGCACCCCGCACTCAAAGAGCCTGAATTCTTCAAGTTTGAAATCAAGGGGGAGGAAATCGTCGATATCGACATCCGTTTCGGCTACGTGCACCGAGGGATCGAGGAGGCGCTTCAACGACGCGACTATAAGCACGATGTCTACCTCATAGAGCGAATCTGCGGCATCTGCAATGTAGTGCACACGACGAACTACTGCCAAGCGATAGAGCAGCTTGCGGGAGTCGAACCCCCGGAGCGGGCAAAATACATCCGAGTGATTATCCTCGAGCTTGAACGCATCCACAGTCACCTCTTATGGCTCGGAATCGCTGCCCACCAAATCGGCTTTAACACGCTTTTCATGCTAGCATGGCGGGACCGCGAGCGTGTCATGGACCTGCGGGAACTCATCTCGGGCAATCGCGTTACGTCTGCTACCAACACCATCGGGGGGGTTAGAAGGGATGTGAAAACAGAGCAAGTGCCGACGATCCTGCGCGGGCTAGATGCGCTTGAGCGCTCGACTAAGTATTACATCGATCTTTTCAACTCCGACCGCACGATCTTGGCGCGTTGCACTAACGTCGGGATATTAACGAAGGATGATGCGAGGAAGTTATGCGCCGTTGGGCCCCTCGCACGCGCATCCGGGGTCGATACCGATATTCGAAGGGACCATCCCTACGCCATCTACGACAAGCTTTCCTTCAATGTCATCACCGAAAGGGAGGGCGACGTTTGGGCAAAGAGCATTGTCAGGCTGCGGGAAATTTTGGAATCAATCCAAATCGTGCGCCAAGCAGTAAAGAAAATGCCAATCGGTCCCATTCGGATCAAAGTCGATCTAAATATCCCACGGAATGAAGCGATCGAGCGGACCGAGGCTCCAAGGGGCGAGCTTTTCTATTACGCCCTTTCGAACGGCACCGATAGGCCTGAGCGCGTGCACGTGCGGACGCCCACCTGCGCTAATGTCGCCTCGATAAAACGCATGTTCCTCGGCGGCACCGTAGCCGAGATTCCAATCGTGATATGGAGCATAGACCCCTGCTTCGCTTGCAATGATCGCGTCTCGCTGGTGGACTCGCACACAGGTAAGACCTTCAACTTGTCCCTGAAGGAACTCAGGAAGTGGCGCCATTGATGGAAGTCCTAAGTTTCATTCTCGGCTCCCTCGTCTTCCCGGGACTTCTTTTTGTATCATTCATCGGATTGCTCTACATTGGAATCGACCGAAAGGTGACAGGACACATGCAGAACCGCATAGGGCCCCCAATATGGCAGGAGTTCTTGGACGTAGGCAAACTGCTTAGCAAGGAAGACATCACGCCTGGAGCCGCACAGTCGCCAATATTCACTGCCGCGCCGTTAGTTGCGCTGGGGGCAGCAGTAACCGTGATGCTCCTGATTCCTGTCAGCTCAGCCCAGCCTACCCTAACGATGGTCGCGGACCTGGTCGTCATCATCTACCTGCTCAACATCCCGGCCATATGTATGATGCTGGGGGGCTACTCCTCGGGGAGCCCGTTCGGTGCTACCGGGGCTGGGCGTTACGTAGTACAGCTCTTCGGCTACGAGTTAGTGTTTATCATCGCGATCCTAGTTGCTGTAGTTAGGGTTGGGTCCTTAGGCCTGCCAACGATTGTAAACTATCAAGCTCAGCAGGGGTGGCTCATCCTTGACTGGCGTCTCCTGCCCGCGGTAATCGCTGCGCTGGTGGCCATCCAAGGCAAGCTCCTTCGTGTGCCATTTGACATCCCAGAGGCCGAAAGCGAGATCGTGCACGGACCGCTAACCGAATACTCAGGT